>CAYONR010000184.1:0-3558 GCA_964405365.1 uncultured Halanaerobiaceae bacterium | reverse complement strand
TCGTCTTGATATAACTTTAGCCGAGCTGGAAGCGGTTGCCAGTAGGTCTGAGCTAAAATCAATGGAGTGGGAGCAGATTAAACCAGTTCTAGCTCAAGAGAAAACTCGGACTGAGTATGCCACTATTGCTCTGGTGAAACCAGATGGGACCACCAGATATCCTGATAATGAAAATTTATACTTAGGTGATAGAGATTATGTACAGGAAGCCTTTGCTGGCCGCTCGAATATATCTGATGTTTTAATAAGCAGAGTTATTGAAGAACCGGTGGTCATGGCTGCAGTTCCAGTAATTGACGGTGGTGAAGTTATTGGAGTGCTAATAGCACGTCTTCTTGCCAATGATATAATAAATATCATTGCTGATATTGAGGTTGGTAAGGCCGGATATGCTTATATGATAAATGATACCGGAACAGTTGTGGCTCACAGAAATACTGATTTTGTCATGGAACAGTTTAATCCAATTATAATGGCAGAAAATGATAATGCTTTAGAACAGTCGCATAATTATAGTGATCTCCAGCAATTAGCTGGAGATTTTACTGCTATGATTAATAATAATAGTGGATTTAGGCGTTACAATACACTGGAAGGTGAAGATTCTTATCTTGGCTATAATCAGGTAGCTGGTACAAATTGGAAGGTAGCAGTTACTGTTCCAGTCGATCAAGTTTTAAGCAATCTTTACTCAACTCGGAATTCGATTTTTTTAATTACTATACCTATCCTTATTATTACTTTATTAATTATGTTGATTGAAGCTAATTCTCTTACAACCCCGTTAAATAGCTTATCCCAGGTTATAAAGAGAATGTCTAATTTTGATTTAAGTTATCGAAAGTCAAATAATAAGTCCCCTGCTAATCTTAAAATAGATTTTGATTTAGATAAGGTTTTAAAATAAACTAATTCAATCAACTGCAATATTAGTGAGATTGTTGATATTAAAAGTAGCTTTATTGATTTGGCTCAGGAGATTGATTATAGCTATAGACAGTTGGAAACTTACAATGAAGAAATAATTAGCTTGAATGAGAAATTGGGCTATTTAGCAGAACATGATCCTTTAACTGAACTGCCTAATCGAAGAATGTTTAAACAGGAGTTAAATCAGGAATTAGAAAAAGGAGAATCAGGAGCAGTTCTTCTTTTTGATCTTGATAGCTTTAAAGAAATTAACGATACTAAAGGCCATGTATTTGGCGATAAGGTCTTAAATGAGGTAGGGAGAAAATTAGTTGAATTGAAAAGTGATAAGTTCTTTGTTTCCCGGTATGGTGGCGATGAATTTCTGCTTTTGATCCGATCAAGTGATAGATTCAAGATTGAGACTTATATTAATCAGATAAGGAAAATAGTTGAGCAACCTATTTTAATAGATGATAATTTTATACATCTTGATTTCAGTCTTGGTGTGACTTTTTATCCTGATGATGCAGATAATGTTGATCAATTAATTACTTATGCAGATACAGCTATGTATCAAGCTAAGAAAAATCGGAAAGGACAAAGTCTTGTCTTTCAGGATTATATGAAAACAGAATTAGAAACTAAAAATGATATAAGAGATATATTACGTAAAGCACTCAAAGAAGATGGATTTAAATTAGTTTATCAGCCTGAAGTAGATCTAAGATCTTACCATTCCAGTGTCTTTGAGGCTCTTATTCGCCTGAAAAATCATAATATTTCTCCTGGTGTATTTATTCCAATCGCTGAAGAAAGTAATCTGATCATTGAGATCGGCCGCTGGGTAACTGAAGAGGTAATCAGACAGTTAGTCAAATGGCGCCAGCAGGGTCTCGAATTAAAACCAGTAGCACTTAATTTCTCTGTTGATCAGTTAAAAGATAAAGGTTATCTCATATTTCTTCAAAAACTCTTAAAATCCAATGATTTAAGTCCTGATTTGATTGAAATTGAAATAACAGAAAGTATTCTTTTAGAGGATGATAAAGAAACAATTAAATTTTTGAATAAGCTTAAAGATATTGGTGTAAAACTGGTTATGGATGACTTTGGTACCGGTTATTCATCTATAGGTTATCTTTCTTATATTCCAGTAGATAAAATAAAGTTGGATAGATCATTAATCGATAGGTATTTACAGTTTGAAAATCTTCAGAGTTTAAAGAAATTAATTGCTTTCTTTAAAAGTATGGATTTACAGGTAGTAACAGAAGGCATAGAAGAAAAAGAAGAATATCTATTTTTGAGCAGCTGTGAATGTGATTTAGTACAGGGCTATTTATTTAATAAACCTCTTGAAGTAGATAAATTAAAAGAGGTTTATACTAAAAATTATATTAAAAAAGAGGCTGATATAGAGATGAAATCTTAAGATCTTCTCCAGTTCCAGAAAACTGCTGCTAAACTTTGATCATACTAATATAAGTTTTCAAAAAATTCATACATATTGCAGGGATTTTAGAACTTATGATGAATTATTATATTATAAAATATGAATAGCATCACTTATAGGTGATGCTAATTAACCAGCGAAATTTTGATTTTACGCTATCCTCTTTTAGAAAATATTGTGTTTTTACTCTACTCTAGCGTCCCCTTTATCAGTTAACCATTTAAAGGCTGTCTTACAGATAAGTACCCCGAAAAATCTTATATTATGTAAGGAGGCGAGAATTCATATGGAATTTAAAAAAAAAGCATAAATATTGAACTATACACAAATGAAGTAGAATTAATTGTTGAATTATTAAATAAAAAAATAAATGAGCTTAGCAATGAGAAGAATAGATTAAATGAGAAATTAAAATGCCAGGGTCTATGTAGGATAGAAAAAATAAATTTAGATTTATATGCAGAGGAGTTATATAAATATAAAAAAATTTTAAGAAAAATAAAACCAATTTAGTCTTATGCTATGTCTTAAGTCGTTAATGCTGTAAATATTATAAGAACCAGCAGTGGAGGGATGATTATGAAAAAAAGAAATTGTTTGCTCGGGCAATCCGGTGGTCCTACAGCAGTAATCAATTCCAGTTATAGAGGCATTATCGACGAAGCAAAAAAATCAGCAGACTTAGATAGGATTTATGCCATGAGGTTCGGTTTACAGGGACTTTTAGCAGGGAAATTTTTTGATATAACAGATAAAAGTAAACTGGAATTAGAATTATTAGAGAACACTCCATCAACTATAATAGGTACTTCTAGATATAAGATTAAGCATTATAATGAATTTGAAGAGGATTATATTAAGTTTTTTGATTTTTTAGGTGAACACCAGATAGGGTATGTATTTTATGTTGGCGGTAATGATTCGATGGATACTGTGGCTAAATTAAACAGTTATGCTAAAGAAAAAGGAATCGAAGTTAAAATAATGGGAATACCTAAAACAATTGATAATGATATTGTTATAACAGATCACTGTCCTGGTTTTGGAAGTGCTGCTAAATATATCGCAACTTCTGTTATGGAAATCGCCAGAGACAGCAGGGTATATGATCTAAAAAATGTTCATATTATTGAAACAATGGGCCGGGGCAGTGGTTGGCTTGCAGCTTCCAGTATTTTAGCAGCCAACGAAAA
>CAYONR010000183.1:0-3587 GCA_964405365.1 uncultured Halanaerobiaceae bacterium | reverse complement strand
ATGTTTAAAACTATGGATAAAGCTAAAGATAGTTTAAAATATCTTTTAGTTCCAGGGGTTTTATTTGAAGAAATGGGTTATACTTATTTAGGTCCTGTCCCTGGACATGATATTGAAGCTTTAATGGAAATATTTGAGCAGGCTGATAAGATTAATGGGCCTGTCGTTATTCATGTTAATACTGTTAAAGGAAAGGGCTATTATCCAGCAGAGAGCTGCCCTAGTGATTATCATGGGGTTGGAGCTTTTAAAATAGAAAATGGTAAATCTAAAAAGTCTAAGAGATATAAAACATATAGTCAAGTATTTGGTGAGACAGTTACCAGGATTGCTGAGGAAGATATGAGAGTCGTTGGTATAACGGCTGCAATGCCTGCTGGAACTGGTCTTGATAAATTTCAAGAGAGATTTCCTGAAAGGTTTTATGATGTTGGTATTGCAGAACAGCATGCACTTACGCTTTCTGCTGGTTTATCTCGTGGAGGTATGAGACCTATTGTTGCATTATACTCTACTTTTCTTCAAAGAGGTTATGATCAATTAATACATGATTTAGCTTTACAGAACCTTCCAGTTACAATCGGTATTGATAGAGCAGGGATTGTAGGAAGTGATGGAGAGACTCATCAGGGTCAATTTGATTTAACTTTTCTCAGAACTGTCCCTAATTTGACTGTGATGGCTCCCAAAGATGAGCAGGAATTGATTGAAATGATAAAGACTGGACATAAACTTGATAACCCTGCTGCAGTAAGATATCCTAGAGGAGAAGGTTTAGGAGTCGATCTTGATTACTCCAGGTCTGAAATTAAAATAGGTGAAGGAGAACTGCTTATTGATGGTGAGAAGATTTTAGTTGTTGCTATAGGGTCTATGGTTTATCCTGCTATGGAAGCTATTAATGAACTTGATGATCACAAATCTAAAATAGGGCTTTATAATGCCAGATTTGTTAAACCTTTGCCTGAAGAAATCATTGACCTGGCTGAGAGATATGATAATATTATTACAATCGAAGAAAATAGTCTTAATGGAGGCTTTGGTTCTGGGGTAATGGAATTACTTGCTGATAATAAGATTCAGCATAAACTTGTAAAAAGAATAGGTATTCCAGATAAGTTCATAGAACATGGCGGACAAAATGAGATGAGAGATTTATATAATTTAAGCAGCAGAGGGATAAAAGCATATCTTTTAAGTATTCTTGAGGGGAAACGGAATGAATAATAAAGAGAGAATTGATATTATTCTTACTGAGAGAGGTTTTTTCCCCAGTCGTAATAAAGCAAAAAGAGCTATTATGGCCGGAGAAGTTAAAGTTGATGATGAAGTTATAGATAAAGCAGGAACTCAGATATTACTCGAAGCTAAAATAGAAGTTGAAGAAAAAGATAGGTATGTTGGTAGAGGCGGACATAAGTTAGCCAGAGCAATTGATTATTTTGAAATTGATCCTGAAAATATGAAAGCTTTGGATATAGGTTCATCTACAGGAGGATTTACTGATTGTTTACTCCAGAATGGAGCAAAACAGGTATACGCTGTTGATAGTGGTTATAATCAACTTGCCTGGAGATTAAGGCAGAATGATAAAGTTGAAGTTCATGAAAAAACTAATTTTAGATTATTAAAACCAGGTGATTTACCGGATGATTTTGATATTATTGTTTGTGATGTTTCTTTTATTTCTTTAAAGTTGATTATTCCGGTAGCTAAACATTTCTGCAAAGAAGATACAAAGCTTGTAACACTTGTGAAACCTCAGTTTGAAGCTGGTCCTGAAAATGTCGGTAAAGGTGGAGTTGTTAAGGATAGCAAAATACATGAAAGGGTTTTACTAGAGGTTAGTCAAGCTATTATAAATGCGGGATTTAAATTACTAGATTTAACTTATTCACCTATTACAGGAGCTAACAGCGGTAATATAGAATATCTATTATATGCAGAATATAATTCTGGTAAAAAGCAAGCTGAAAATGAATCCTGGCACAATTTAATTAATCAAACAATAAAAAAAGCTGATGAAAAACTGAGGGGTTGATTCTTATTTCTAAAATAGGAATTTTTATTAATATAAAAAAAGATGAAGCCATTAATATGGCTGGAAAATTAATTGACTATCTTAAGAAAAAAGATATAGATTATTTAGTTGAAAGTCGATCAGCAGATTGTCTTAATGAAGAAGATAATAAAGCTGATTTTAAGAAATTAAGAGATGAGGTTGATTTTCTTGCATTATTTGGAGGAGATGGAACTTTACTTAGAGCTGCAAGACATTTTGCTGGTTCTGGAATTCCTCTATTAGGGATTAATATTGGAAGTCTTGGTTTTATGACTGTTATTGAAGTAGAAGCAGTAGAAAAAGCGATTGATTTAATTATTAAAGGTGAGTTTGAAACTGAAAATAGAATGATGTTAACAGCAGAGGTTTATAGGAATAACTGTGAAGTTTACAATGGTTTTGGTCTTAATGATGTTGTTATTAATCGAGGAGCTAATTTTAATCTGATTGGAATAGAATTATTTATTAATAATCAATTTGTTAGTAGTTTTAAAGGTGATGGTTTAATTGTTTCAACTCCAACTGGTTCTACTGCATATTCATTATCTGCCGGTGGCCCAATAATTCATCCAGGCTTAGAGGTATTAGTTATTACACCTATAAGTCCTCATAATTTATATATAAGACCATTAGTGATAGGCGGCGATGATGAAGTCCTTGCAGATTTAGAAGTTACAGGAAGTAATATGAAAATATCAATTGATGGTCGTTGTGGCTTCGATTTACGTAATGGAGATCAAGTAGAAATAAGAAAATCTCCTCAAGATGTTACATTGGTTAAATTTCCAGAGAGAAACTTTTATAGAATCTTAAGAGAAAAAATGAGAATTGGTATGATATAAAGAAAATTTAGGTGGTGTAATAATGAAAAATAAAAGACAGTTAAAAATTATAAATATAATTAAAAATAGAGATGTAGCAACTCAAGAAGAATTAGGATTATTATTAGAAGAAGAAGGTATAAATGTAACTCAGGCAACTATATCAAGAGATATTAAAAGACTTGGGTTAATTAAAGTCCCTGATGGAGATGGTGAATATAAGTATGCTATAAGATCAAATAATTCACAGGGTCAAGTTCAGGGGTGGTTGCAAAAGATGTTTCAAGATTTTGTTGTGGATTTAGAATATAGTGAGAACATACTTGTTTTAAAGACAGTTCACGGAACCGCAACCGGTCTAGCTTCGGCAATAGATAATTCTCGTTGGGAAGAAGTTCTCGGTACTGTAGCAGGAGATAATACAATCTTTTTAGTTGTAAAACCAAAAGAAAAAACAGAAGAGGTTTTGGAGAAGTTTAAAAAATTGCTTAGTGATTAGGGGGTAAATTTATGCTTGGTGATCTCCAGGTTAAAAACTTTGCAATTATAGAACATTTGAGCTTATCCTTCTCTGAGGGGTTAAATATATTAACAGGAGAAACAGGTGCTGGAAAATCTATAATTGTTGGTGCCTTAGAAATGCTTTTTGGTTCAAGGGCAAATACAGATATTATAAAGAATGGTAAAGAAGCAGCTTATATAGA
>CAYONR010000182.1:0-3669 GCA_964405365.1 uncultured Halanaerobiaceae bacterium | reverse complement strand
GTTTTGGGGCACTTGACTTATTGGTTGTCTTTGAGACCCAGCGTTCTGAGACTGCTATGGTTGCAGATTATGTCCTGCCTGAGCCTTCATTTGCTGAAAGAGAAGAGATTATTGAAGCCAGAGGTGGTAGCAGAGGTTATTTAGCTATGAGAACCCAGGCTATTCCAAAGATGTATAGCAAGACTAAAAGTTATGACGAAATCATCCGTGAACTGGCTGTTAGAATGGGTGTGGGTCAGTACTTTAACTTTACAATGGACGAGGCTAATGCCGCTATCTTAGAGCCATTTGATATTAGTTTGATTGAATTTAAAGAGAGAGGTTCGATGATGGTAGATGTTCCTCAACCTGAACCGTGGCCAGAATTAAGTACACCAAGCGGTAAATTTGAATTTTACTCTGAGACATTTGAGAAGCATGGAGCGCCGCCAGTTGCTGGCTGGTTGCCGCCTGCTACAGGTCTTGAATTTGGTGATAATGAATTCAGATTGATTCATGGTAAAGAGGCCTATCATTCACATACTGCAACAGCTAATACACCACAGCTATTACAAATTACTAAAGATTATGATACTAATAGACTCTGGATAAATGCTTCAGTAGCCAGAGAGATGGGCCTTGAAGATGGAGATGAGGTAAGAATTTCATCTGATATCTTTAGTGATACTACCCGGGTTAAAGTTACTGAAAGAATTCATCCGGAGACAGTCTATTATCCTGGGAGTTATGGGAATAGGACTTTCCATTACCGGGTGGCCCATGAGATTGATTCTTTGAATCCGAACGATTTTGTTAAGTATCAGGTTGAATCGATTGTTGGCCATGCGATGGTTAATGAGGTAATAGTTACAGTAGAAAAAGTTTAAATATATAAATAATATCAATAATAATTGCTGCCTTTCAGAGGATATGTGTTTTTAAATTTCTCTTCTGGAGGGCAGCAAATACTTTGTGAAATTTGTTAAGAGATATTATCTGGTAACTGTCGGGTACCCGGCATGTCTATTTTAAAAATTATAGTTTTATACATATTTTATTAATTTTGATTGGTCTCTTTTTTATGGTAAAATATAAAAAGAAGTGTAAGTGGTGAAATAATTTTTAGGGGTGAAAAGATGATAAGAGAAGAATATTATTCTGATTTTTTAAAGCAGTTGAAATCTTTATTAGAAGATGAGAGAGATTGGCTGGCAAATCTTGCAAATACTGCTTCGTTGATTTATAATCTAGTCCCTAAGTTGAACTGGGTTGGGTTTTATCTTATGGATAGTGAAGAAGAGATGGTTCTGGGACCATTTCAGGGCCAGCCAGCCTGTGTGAGAATTAAGGTTGGTAGTGGAGTTTGTGGGACTGCTGTTTCTGAGAGGAAGACGCAGTTGGTTGAAAATGTTCATGAATTTAATGGACATATTGCCTGTGACCCTGCTTCGAAGTCTGAACTTGTTATTCCATTAGAGATTGAGGGAACTATAGTTGGGGTTTTAGATCTTGACAGCCCTGCAGAGGCCCGGTTTAATAAAGAAGATAAAGATTATCTTGAAAAGGCAGTTAAAATATTAATAGAAGAGACAGATTTTACACCATTATTAAAAGAGAGAGGCGATAATTAGATGTTAAATACTAATAAAGATAGAATAGTTGTTCAGTCGGTGCAGGGGAGCATTTCCCATCCTGGTTCCGGCAGATTACCTTATCGAATGGATAGAGAAGGTAAAGGCCATAATATACCAGGAACTGGTGGAATATCATATAATGTGAGGGTTGGAGATCCTGCTTTTGGCTGGGCGGGTGATCATATCGAGCCAGGTGTCAGTATGAAGATAAGCGATAAGTCACGGTCAACTGATAATTATGGATTGGGCTTACTGGCCTGTATTGGTAATAAGGCTAAGGTTGTCAGTGGCGAAGCTCAGGGAGCAGAAGGTTATGTTACCGGGCTTCATGGTGGTATCAATCATGTTATAATTGATTTTGCTGAACATGATATGGAAGAGATGAAGGTTGGAGATGAAATTCTGGTTAAAGCTGCCGGGCAGGGCCTTGAATTGAAAGAGCATCCAGAGGTTAAGGTCTTTAATATTGATCCAAAGTTACTTGAGAAATTAGGAGTTGAAGAGGAAGACGGGAAGCTGGCTGTGCCAGTTGCTGCTGAGATTCCAGGCCATATCATGGGTTCAGGAATTGGTTCTTCTACTGTAGCTATGGGAGATTATGATATTACCACTGGTGACAAAGAGATTATGGAAGAGTATGGAATTGATCAATTAAAATTAGGTGATTTAGTTTATTTATCAAACTGTGATAATACTTATGGCCGGGAATATATTACCGGTGCTGGTAGTATTGGAGTTGTAGTTCATAGCGATTGTATTAAGATGGGGCATGGTCCTGGTGTAACAACTATACTTACTTCTAAAGAATCTAAACTAATGCCTGTGATTGATCCTGAGGCAAATATATCTAAATATATGGAGTCTTTAAAGAATGAATAGTGAAGCAATTAAAGATAGGGACCAGGCAGAAGAAAAAGAAGTATTTAAGTATCTTAACTGCCCTGAATCAGTGATAGAGAACCCTTCTGGAATGAGTATATATTTTGCTGAAAAAGAAGTTGAACTTGTTTGGTATCGTCCTGGAATGATCAGGGTTCTAGTTGATGATAAGAATGATTTTGATAGAGAGCCATCAACACCAGCAGTAATTGCAGAGCATGAAGAGGTTGAGCTGGACTATTTTTATAGTGAAGAACAGGTTAGAATTTTCGGTCCTGAAATAGAAGTTAGGATTCAGCTAGATTCATTTGGATTCTTTTTCTTTGATAAAGATGAGAATCTATTGCAGGCTGATTTTCCTGGCCAGGCTTATGGCTTTAACCGGGGAGAAGTTGAGATTAATAAGGTTTTAAAATCTGATGAAAGAATTTATGGTCTTGGAGAAAAGACAGGATTTTTAGATAAGCGAGGAAAAAGCTATGAGATGTGGAATACCGATACCTTTGCCCCCCATGTTTCATCGACAGATCCTCTCTATATTTCTGTGCCATTTTATCTTTCCCTTGATGGCGAGCTAAGTTCAGGGCTCTATTTTGATAATAGTTATAGGACCGAGTTTGATCTAGGAGCAAATCAGGAAGAGATTATTTCGATTCAGGCTGCTGGAGGCAGGATAGATTATTATTTTATTGCTGCTGATAAAGCTACAGATGTGGTAAAGAAATATACCTGGCTGACAGGAAGAACTCCTCTGCCACCATTATGGTCATTAGGTCATCATCAATCCAGGTATAGCTATTATCCTGAAGAGAGAGTTTATGAACTGGCTGATAGGTTTAGAGAAGAGGAGATTCCCTGTGATGTTATCCATCTGGATATTCATTATATGGATGATTATCGGGTCTTTACCTGGGATGAAGATAAATTTTCAGATCCTGAAAGAATGTTGACTGATCTCCGTGATGATGGCTTTAAAATTGTTAATATAGTTGACCCTGGAGTTAAAAAAGATCCTGAATATGAGGTCTATCGCTCAGGGCAGATTAATGATTTTTTCTGTCGCTATCTTGATGGAGAACTCTATACAGGAGATGTCTGGCCAGGGGAAAGTGTTTTTCCTGATTTTACTGAAAAAGATGTTAGAAACTGGTGGCGTGATCTTCATAAAGAGATGATT
>CAYONR010000181.1:0-3678 GCA_964405365.1 uncultured Halanaerobiaceae bacterium | reverse complement strand
TTCTGTCATCAAAATCCAGCCAATTAGAAAACATATTGGCTAAAATACTAACATTTAAAGAATGACTGTAAGTATATTCATCAACTGTTCTAACCATATTTAATAGATCTAAAATCTCCATATCATTACTTAGTTTATTGGCCTCAACAACAAGGTCTTTGATCTCAGTATATTCTAATTTTTTATCTCTTTTTACTTTATTGAATAAATTTTTAACTTTGTCTGTATTTTCCTTGTAAGTTTTATCTATACGCTCTTTGTTCTCGATATTTCTCTCATAATTTTCTTCTTTTTCGATAATAATATATATAAATTCATAGTTTAGGTCATTGATTCTTGAAATATATTCTTCTTTTAAAATTGTTTGTGCTGTTATAAAAATACCATTAGAATCATTTTCTATATCTTTAGCTACCTTCATCCCTGGCTGTAAATTCTCCACTTTAGTTTTTACTGACCTGATTTTATTGGAGGTCAACAGTATCACCACTTTCTAGAGAGGCTTTAAATCTATTTATGAGATAAATGCAATCCAAATTATGTAATGCCTGACTATATAATTATATAAATTTCAAAATTATCCTGCTATTATTAAGATTTAATATAATTAAAAGTAAAAAGCCTGGACAGGTCCAGGCTCTTTAACAAAAGATCTAGCCCGGGGTGGTGGACGGTGTGGTTGACAACAGGAATGCCCGAGCTGGTGCTCCTTCTACTCCGGCCAATTTCAAGGGAGCAAGGATTAAAGTATAATCGCCAGGCTCTATCTCCTGAAGCCTGAGGCCTTCAATAATTATTATTCCCCTGCCCAGAAGTAGCTTATGGGTGGGATGTTCTGGTTGGGCTCGCTCAATACCCAGGCCATCTATTCCAATTCCAATCGGATTGGCAGCGACTAATCTCTCTGCACCGCTTTCGGCTAAATAAATGAACTTTTCTGGATAATCACTAAGGTAATCCGGCTGAGAATTTTTAGTTTTTAGTAGATAATAATGATCTTCTTTGAAATCAAGATAAGCCAGATCGGCAGCAGTTATTTTATCCTCGACCCCGGATAGATCAAAAACCTGACAGCGAGCGATCAGGTGCTTACTTTCAAGATAGGAGATATCCGGGCCTCCTGCGAGCATATGCAGAGGAGCGTCAAGATGGGTGCCAGTATGGAGATTCATAGTCAGTTCGGTCTCGTGAGCCGAACCATCTTCATGGTTAGTCAGAGTGGTGAAGTGTGGTTTCTTTTCTTCCCGTCCTTTATAAACTGGCATATCAGGACTGATTAGCATAGAAATGTCATGTACTTGCATCGAATTCCTCCTCATCCCACCAGCAACGACCATCTCGAGCCATCAGTTCTCTAGAAGAGACCGGCCCATTACTGCCAGGAGTATATTTTTCTGGTTCTAGTTGGTTATCTTCTATATAATTTCTCAACTTATCGATATAAAGCCAGGAATTTTGAACACCTTTCCAGTGTGTAAAGAGGCTCTGCTCACCTTTAAATAGAGCTACCAGTAACTCCTCATAAGCTTCAGGGGTATTCTGTAGATCCGGAGCCTGATGACAAAAATCCATGAAGACCGGTGTTATCTTATCCTGACTGCCTGGCTCTTTAGCGTTAAACTGCATTGAGACACCTTCCTCTGGTTGAATTTTAATTATAAGCAGGTTGGGCTCTGGGGCTTTATCCTGGATATTACCCAAAGAAGAGCTCTGAGCCAGGGTTTTGAGTAGATTGATTTTTTCTTGCCGGATCGACTCGGTAGACATATCAGCCGGCGATTCCATGGTAATCAGGGCCATCATCTGGAGCAGATGGCTCTGGACCATATCCCTGAGGGCCCCGGCCTTATCGTAATATTTGCCCCGGTTTTTAATGCCCTTAGTTTCAGTCGAAACGATCTGGCCGATTCCAGGCTATAGCCAAAAGGTTTTTCGATGACCAGCCGAGGCCAACCAGTCTCTTTAGATTGACTCAGCCGATGTTCTTTCAGCTTCTCTGTAATCATCGGGAAAAAGTTGGGAGCGGTTGCCAGATAATAGATGCAATGCTGGCCTGCCTGACTGCCATCTTGATCGTTAAGATGGGCGTGCAGCTGGTTATAATCGATATCCTTGGTAAAATCTATCTGCATGTAATCTAAATACTTTATAAATTCAGCCCAACTTTCCTGCTCATATATCTCAGGATTTTCCTGCTGCATTGAATCCTCCAGACTCTGAAGATAAGCTTTACGTCTGGAAAAACTTCGGGCTAAACCCAAAACAGATAACTGCTCTGGCAGAGAACCGCGCTTATATAATTTGTAGAGACCTGGAATTAATTTAGTCCAGCTGAGATCTCCAGTGCCACCAAAGATCACCAGCTGGACCATTTTCGGTCTGAGCTGCAATTGCAGTAAAGATATCTTCAACCTGAGCATATACCTTTTCTTCTCCTCCTGGCATCAGAGATGGCCCGTGAAGAGCCCCGTATTCTCCTCCACTGATTCCTGTGCCTAAAAAATGGATGCCTTTTTCCTAAAGTTCAAGGAAACGCGATTGTAAACAGCAACACTGAAACCTTCCTTTTCTATATTCAAAGCCAAATTTTGCCCCATCACAGCTAATCCTATAACCCCAATATCATATTTCTTGGCCATGATTTTTCTCCTCTCTTCATTTACTCTATTTGCTTTAATTAATTTATTCTAATTTTTTATATTTCCTGGGCAGATTTATAAGTATAAATAATAATACCCAGCTTATTATTGCAATGGCAATATCTATATTGCTATAACCTATCTCTCTTAGAAGTTCTGTATTTATATCTTTTACTATCGAAAAAGTTAACAGGAAATATCCAGCGCTAAAAAAATAGGAGTAATATAAAAACTTGAGTTTTCTATATGCATAAAAAAGTATTAAAAATGGGACTGCCATAAAAGCTAATTCTGATAGGATTTCTAAGTTCATATTAGTAAGATAGAGCAGAGAATTATTAAAACCTACTATTAGAATTACCAGTATAATATAGAGCACACCTGAAAGAATCTGCCCTAGCTTTTTAATATCGTTCTTCAATTTATGATATACCTCCTGGATCCATATCAATTCTCAATCCTCAATAATTACAGTCTTTGCTTTTCCGGATTCTTTAGCCTGATAGAGAGCCTTATCTGCTTTAGATAAAACAAACTCACCATTCTCTTTTTTATCTGAATCATAAACTCCCATCGATATAGTAATCTTAATTTCATCTCCATTTTCTGTATAATAAGGTTGTTCAATTTTTGATTTCAATCTTTTAATTATCTTTAAAACATCTTCTAAACTCTGATTATTAAATATAATAACAAATTCATCTCCACCATATCTACCAGCAATATCAACTTCACGGACATTAGTTTTAATACAATCAGCTATATGCTTAATCAGTTTATCGCCAATTAAATGGCCAAAAGTATCATTTATAGCTTTAAAATCGTCAATATCAATCATTACTAGAGTATAACCTAATTTTTCTTTTTCTAAACATTTAATTATATATTGATGAGTGTATAAATCAGTCATTTCATCCTTGATAGATCTTTTATACATCACTTCTGACCTTATCCGCTCATAAAGAATATCCCGCTGGATATCTAAATAATGGGTTATAATCAAAAAGATAATTCCGATTGGAAAACCTAAAAAACTAAC
>CAYONR010000180.1:0-3680 GCA_964405365.1 uncultured Halanaerobiaceae bacterium | reverse complement strand
TCCTCCTATTTCTACATTGGACGATGAAACTAGATTTTGTGTCCAACGAAAATAATTGTAGCACAGGTTGAGATGCTTGTCAAAGGTTTTCTCTAAATAATCAATTCATGCAGGAATATAAAATTACTTGAAGAACTGAAATATATAAGAGTATTATTAATTTTTTAATAAAATGGAGGAATTAACATGAATAAAAATAATAGGTCAGTTAATTCTCATAGTATCGATATCAATGCAGATATCGGTGAAAGTTTTGGTGTCTATGATTTAGGAATGGATGAGGAAATAATTAAATATATATCTTCTGCAAATATTGCCTGTGGTTTTCATGCCGGTGATCCAGATGTTATGAATAAGACTGTAGATCTGGCGATTGCCAATCAGGTCGGTATAGGAGCTCATCCGTCTTTTCCAGATCTTCAGGGTTTTGGTAGGAGGGAGATGAATTTTGAACCTGCTGAGATTAAGAATTTAATTACTTATCAGCTAGGCGCCCTGGACGCCTTTGCCAGAAGTAGAAATTCACGTTTACAACATGTTAAAGCTCATGGAGCATTATATAATATGGCTGCCAGCAATTATGAAATAGCAAGAACTATAGCCCAGGCTATTAAAGAATTTGATCAGAATCTAATTTTACTGGCTATGTCTGGTTCTGAAATGTATAAAGCTGGTCAGGAGCTGAACCTGAGAGTTGCAGGTGAAGCATTTGCCGATAGGGCTTATGATCAGGATGGCTTGCTGGTTTCTAGAAAGATTAAAGGAGCTGTCTTAGAGAATCCTGAAGAAATTCAGAAGAGAGCGATCAGAATGATCAAAGAGGGCGAAGTTGAAACTATTGAAGGTGAGATAATTAATATTCAGCCTGATACAATCTGTGTTCATGGTGATAATCCTAAAGCGATAGAGATTGTTAAAAACTTAGTTTCAGCATTAAAATCAGCTGATATAAAGATTGAAAATCTAGATACAATAGTCTAAAGCTAGAAAGGAATTAAAATGGCTAATTATAAATATGCAGGAGATAGGGCAATATTAATTGAATTTGAGAATAAGATATCGCCAGAGATCAATGAGAAGGTTAGAAAGCTAGATCTTGCTATTAATCAATCTATGAGTGAGACTGTTCTGGAGACTATACCGGCCTATCATTCCATCCTGGTTTATTATGATCCTCTTAAGGTTAATCTAGAAGAACTACTAGATGATTTGAAAGACCTAGAGAGCTTTTCTTTAGAATACGAGATTAATCAGCCCAGGGAGTTAGAGATACCAGTTATTTATGGGGGAGAATTTGGGCCGGATTTAGATTATGTGGCAGAATATAATAATCTGACTCCAGAAGAAGTTATAGATAAACATAGTTCTATAGAATATCGTGTTTATATGTTAGGTTTTACTCCGGGGTTTCCTTATTTAGGAGGGCTTCCTGAGCAGTTAGCTACTCCAAGGCATAAAGACCCCAGGGGGAAAATCCTGGCTGGCAGTGTAGGCATAGCAGGCGGCCAGACTGGCATATATCCTATTACCAGCCCTGGAGGCTGGAGGATTATCGGCAGAACACCTTATGATCTATTTAAGCCAGATTCTGACGAACCATTTCTTTTCCAGCAGGGTGATTTAGTCAAATTCAAGAAGATAGATAGCAATGAATATGAAAAAATTAAAACGGAATTTAGTATCTAGGAAAGGAAGTCTAAATTGGGTGAGATTAAAATATTAGAACCTGGCCTCTGCACTACTGTCCAGGATAAAGGCAGAACTGGTTACCAGAGATATGGTATGCCAGAGAGCGGGGCTATGGATGAATTTTCATATAAAATGGCAAATCTTCTGGTTGATAATCAGGGAGATGCTTCAGCGTTAGAATTTACTTATAATGGGCCGAAATTAAAGTTTATCGGTGATAGTATTATAGCTATTACCGGCGCTGCAATTAAAGCTTATGTAAATCAATGCTGGATACCAGCCTGGCAATCTATCTATGTTCCTGATGGGGCAGTTCTTTCTTTTGCGAAATTAGAGAAAGGAGTCAGGGGATATATAGCTTTTAAAGGTGGCCTGGCGGTGGAAGAGAAATTAAATAGTAGCTCAACTTATCTTAAAGGAAAGATCGGAGGCCATAAAGACAGAAGTTTAATCAAAGGTGACTATTTAGAGATTAATAGCAACCCATCCAAAGAAAATTATACATATAGATATCTGGCTGATCGGTATATACCTGACTTTTCAGATGAAGTCGAATGCCGAGTAATCATGGGGCCCCAGGCAAATAGGTTTTCAAAAACTGGGATTGAAACATTTTTAAATAGTGAATATATAGTAACTGAACAGGCAGATAGAATGGGCTACCGATTAAAAGGGCAAGAGATTGAACATGTTAATAGTTCTGATATTATTTCTGATGGTATAGCAGAGGGCAGTATTCAAGTGCCCGGACATCAGCAGCCAATAGTGATGCTAGCTGATCGCCAGACTACTGGTGGGTATCCAAAAATAGCAACAATAATAACAGTTGACATAGCAAAAATTACTCAGTTAAAGCCTGGAGATAAAGTTTCATTTAAAAAAATTGAAATTGAGCAGGCTCATCAGCTTCTCAAAGCAAGGGAAGATATTTATCAACAGATCATTGAAGAAAAAGCAAGTTACGGGCCCAGTCAGTTCTTTAATTTGAAAATTAATGATAATGATTACAGGGTGATGGTAGAGGAGATTACTGATTGAGTTCTTACTTAATTTCTGAAAAATAATGCTTTAAGCTAGGGGGTTAACAGCTTGGATAAAAACTTGAAATTACTATACTTTAGCGCCACTGAAAATACAGAAAAGATAGTCAAAGAAATTGCCGGTGGTATTAATGACAGTTTTCTGGAATATAACCTTACTCCAGAAACAGCCAGGGCAGAAGATTATTCATTTAATGCTAATGACTTGCTAATTATTGGAGCACCAGTTTATTCTGGCCGGATTCCTGAGTTTTTGGCAGAGACTTTTGCAAAAATAGAGGGCAATAATACTCTAGCGGTCTTTGTAGTGACATATGGCAACAGGGATTATGATGATGCACTGTTAGAGCTCCAGAATATTTTTGAGCAGAATGGATTTAGAGGGATTGCAGGAGGCGCCTTTATTGGAGAACATTCTTATAGCAGAGAGATTGCTGGTGAGAGGCCAGATCACAAAGATTTAAAGCTTGCCAGAGAATTCGGCCATAAAATAAAGGCTAGACTCGATGATATAAAAGATTTGTCTGAAATTCGTGGGCTTAAAGTCAAAGGTAGTTATCCCTATAAAAAACGGACTGAAAGATTTAAAGAACTGGTACCAGAGACGACAGTAGACTGCACTAAATGTGGTATCTGTGCTGAAGAGTGCCCGATGAATGCCATCTCTTTTAAAAATTTCATAGAGATTAAACCTGAAAAATGCATTAGATGTTGCAGTTGCATACAGAAATGCCCGGAAGATGCAAAATATTTAGACCACCCCGGGTTCAATAGAATCAGGCAGTATTTAATAAATAACTTTAGTGATGTTCGTTTAGAGCCAGAGGTTTTTATTATATAGCTTTAGTAAGATCCTGGATGGATGCAGGAATGTGGTTTGATGAGCAGAATAAATATGCTTATTTAGAACCTTTAGCTACAGTGCCTGAGCATAGAAGAAAAGGCCTGGCA
>CAYONR010000179.1:0-3708 GCA_964405365.1 uncultured Halanaerobiaceae bacterium | reverse complement strand
ATGCGTTAACCCGGGTCCAAATTGTTAAGATATACCAAAAAATTATTCTCTCATCTTTGGGTCAAGTATATCCCTTAAACCATCGCCAAGCAGATTAAAACCGAGAACAACTGTCATCAATGATAACCCTGGAAAGGTCACTCCCCACCATGCCGTTCTCATATATTGTCTCTCTAAAGACATTTGAAATCCCCAGGTTGCCTGTTGAGGTGTTGCCCCCAAGCCCAGGAAACTTAAACCTGCCTCTGCTATTATCGGATATGCTATACCTAAAGTAGCATAAACAATGATAGTTGAAAGACAATTAGGGAGAATATGATTGAGCATAATCTTTATATCATTTAGACCAATACCTTTAGCTGCCCAGACATATTCTCTCTCCTTTAATGAGATAACCTCACTTCTAACCAGCCTGGCAAAGGTTGGCCAGCCAACAATTGTAAGAGCAATAATAACATTCTCTATACCCTGACCTCTAATTGCCATAATGGCCATCGCTAAAATTATTCCTGGAAATGCTATAAATGCATCAACTATTCTCATTAATATATTTTCAATCCAGCCACCGTAATAGCCGGCTATTAGTCCGACAATAATGCCAATAAAAGCCCTTAAAGCCACAACACTCAAGCCAACCATCAAAGAAATTCTTGCCCCATAAATTATCCTGCTTAAGATATCACGACCAAAAAAATCAGTACCTAGCCAAAAATCAGCAGACGGTCCCTGATGGGCATTAAGTATATTCTGTTCAAAGGGATTATGTGGGGTTATATATGGCCCTAAAACTGCTATTCCAATAAATATAATAACTATTATAAGACCGATTATAGCTGTTGGGCTCTTCTTAAATCTTCTAAAAGCATCCTGCCTAAAACTCATGCTCCGTTTCTCTTTCTGCTCTTTATCTGGTTTATTGTTTTTTAGCTTATCAGTCGATTGCATTTGCCATACCTCCAATCATCAGATTATTCATAACGGATCCTGGGCTCTATAAACCCATAAAGAATATCAGTAAAAAGGTTAATTAATATAAAAATAAAAGCAAAGATTAAAAGGTTACCCATAATCATTGGATAATCTCTAGCCAGTAATCTAAGGTAAGCAAATCGACCAATTCCAGGATATGCAAAAACACTTTCTATGATAACAGAACCTCCAAGCCTTGATCCTAACTGAATACCAATTACAGTCACCACTGGTAACATAGCATTTTTAAGGGCATGTTTTAAAATAACAGTCTGATTTTTAAGCCCCTTTGACTGAGCAGTTCTAATATAATCTTCTTTAAGAACTTCCAGCATGCTTGACCGAGTCAGCCTTGTAATAACTCCTGCTGCAGGTAATCCTAAAGCTATTGCTGGCATGATCAGATGCAGCATTGTTCCTGAACCACTGGCAGGTAGAAGCCTCAACCTGTATGAAAATAAGAGCATTAACATCAGACCAATCCAGAAATTAGGCATCGACAATCCTAAAAGTGCAAATATCCTGGCAAAGGAATCAGCAAAAGTATTCTGCTTAACCGCTGAAAGTATCCCTATCGGTATCCCAATCCCAATCGAAACAAAAAATGATGCTATCACAAGTTGAATAGTAGCAGGCAATCTTCTAATCAAAGTGATAAAAACCGGTCTACCATCCTGGAGCGAATAGCCTAAATCCCCTCGAAATAATCCGCCAATCCAACTTAAATACTGTATATGTACCGGTTGATTTAGCCCCATCGACTCCCTGATAGACTCTACCTGCTCAGCTGTAGCATCTTCACCTGCCCTCATAATAGCAGGATCACCTGGAGTTAAATGGACTAATGAAAAGGTTATTAATGTAACTAATAGAAGCACAGGAATTACCTGTATTATTCTTTTAAAAATATAAATATGCATCCAGTAACAACTCCTTAAAACAAAACTTTATTGACTTTAAAAAGAGCAGACAGATATATACTGTCTGCCCTTTATCATATAAATAGATTTTTCTATATTAATTACTCTGACCAGTAAGCATCTTTAAGGTTACGGCTCCGCTCAACATAATTATAATCGAAATTAAAGTCGCTATCCCAGGCCATCCACATCTGACTATTCCTTAAAGGCACATTATATGCGTCTTCAGTCATAATCCTCTGGGCTTCAGAATATAATTCTCTTCTAGCATCCTGATCATCGATTATTCTAACTGCCTGATCTACAAGATCATTAAATTCAGAATTATTATAACCGGTAACTCCTTCGCCATGAGTAAATCTATTCATGAAATCATGAGGATCATACATGCCAGTTGAACCCATGTGATATAGTTCAAAGTCGCCATCAAGAATCTTAGATAAAGCCGCACTAAATTCCATAGTATCAGCAACTAGCTCAATCCCAACTGCTTCATAATAACTTCTGGCAATCTCACCAAACTGTACATTCTCAGTACTATTTGACATTGTAATTGTTATTTCTAAACCATCTCCATAACCTGCTTCTTCTAACAATTCTTTGGCCTTCTCTGGATTATATTCATATTTATAAGTCGCATCAGCATCATAGGCCCAGGTTCCAGCTATAATAGGATTATGCATAACTGAAGCTGTCGGCCAGACATGCCCAACTATAGCCTCTTTATCAAGAGCATAGTTCAAAGCTTTTCTTACTCTAACATCTTTTAAAATATCATGATCTGGATGAGCATGATTTATAGCAACAGGAAAATAATTTAAAGTCCGGGACATCTGTAAAGTAAAATCTGGGTCTTCATCAATCATATCAATATCTCTCTCTGGAGGTTGAGTAAAATCAATGCTGCCTGCCAGTAATTCAGCAAGTCTAGTCTCTCCCTCAGGAATATCTCGACGAATAATTGTCTCTAAATTAGCAGGACCTTCAAAGTAATCATCATATCTTTCTAGCCTAATAAAATCATTAGGATTCCATTCAGCCAGAGTATAAGGACCTGTACCAACTGGATTAAAAGCAAAGGTTCCTTCGCCTTCTTCATAAGGATTAGCTGGTGCTAAATGCTCTGGAACAATAAAGCGGCGGAATCCAGTCCAGGCAGCTGCATTTGGTTCCTCAGTTGTAATTTTAACTGTATAATCATCTAAAGCTTCGATTGTATCCATCGCTACTCTAGTTCTATGAGGCGAGCCAAAATCTTCATCCATCATTGTCTCATAGGTGAAGACAACATCATGGGCTGTAAAAGGCTCCCCGTCATGCCAGGTTACATCTTCTCTTAATGTGAAGATGTAAGTTGTATCATCAGGAGTCTCTAAATCAGTTGCCAGATCAAATTCCATTTCAAGCTCTTCATTAGGATAGATCAAAGAATTAAATACCAGTTCCAATACTTCTTCTGAGTAAGCTGAAGTTGTCAGTCTAGGGTCCAATGAGTCTGGATCCTGCGGACCTCCCCAGATCAGATCTGTCCTGGCTTCAGCCATTGCTGAAGTTGGAGCCATAAAACCTAATAATAATAAAAATGCCATCGCTACTAAAATACTCTTTTTAAACACATTAATTCCTCCTCAAGTTTTTTATCCAAATACCCTGCTCAGACTAATCTCCATTACAAATTGACATTAACCACCAAAAACGTTTGTATTAATTATATTCACCATCATGGTGTAAACTCCTTTTTTTAGTAACTAAATTTTTAATAGGACACCAGGCCGCTCATCAGATATCTTTCCAGCTTTTAAGACAGATTTTCCTGCCA
>CAYONR010000178.1:0-3738 GCA_964405365.1 uncultured Halanaerobiaceae bacterium | reverse complement strand
GAGGAAGATCCAGAACCAGGTTTCCTCCAGCAGGAGGGAGATTAATATGAGATTAAAAAAGATGAATTCAGAAGAACTTATAGGTTTATTAGAGGTGTTATTTGCTGAATATAACCTGATTGCACCATTCAAAGTTGAACAGGGGAGATTAAATCGAGTTCTATACCGTAAAACAAGGCGAAGATCAGAAATACCTTCAATCTATCTTAAGGAATTACCTGAAACTACGCCTAAAAACGTTATATTGCCCAGAGATGAGTATCTTGATTTTGAAAGGGAAGAAGTTGATGATAGTTCATCTGAAAGCAGAACTAATCTCTTCTTTGGTGTTAGAAGTTGTGACCTGGCAGCAATTGAATTGTTTGATGATGTCTTTTTAGATGAAGATTACCTTGATCCATTTTATCAATCAAGAAGAGAAAGCAATGTTTTCATAGGTTATTCGAATCAGATATTGCCGCCGAATAATTTTCAGAAAGAATTAGGAATTGACTACTTTAACCATGAGTTGGCACCGGTATTTCTCTATGAAGATTTAGAAGCTAGAAGTAAAGACCATTATTATCTTAAAATCAAAGATGGTTTTAAATTTACTAAAGAAGTTGAAAAATATTTAGATGAGCTGGAGGCTGGTAAAATTGAAAAGCTAGAAAATTTATTATCTGAATGGGAAGATAAATTTGCTGGTGAAACAGAATTTAAACTTGAAAGCAAGTTGCCATTTTCAGAGAAAGAAGTTTTTAATCAGGTTGACTGGGAGGAGCCGACAGCAAGTTGTCTGGGCTGTGGAGTCTGTACCTATTATTGCCCGACCTGTTTCTGTTTTGATTTTTTCTGGGATGGAAGTATTAAAAATCGCTCCTGGGATTCCTGTATGTTCTCATTATTTACTGAACATGCTTCAGGCCATAATCCCAGAGAAGAGCAGCATCAGCGCTGGCGGCAGCGTTTGCTTCATAAGTTTTCCTACCATCCTCGGAATTATGATGGCAAGCCAGGTTGTGTAGGCTGTGGCCGCTGCATCTATAAATGTCCAGTTAATTTAGATATTAGAAGAGTTATTAATGCTGTTGATAAAACTTTAGTTGAAGGAGGTCAGGCCAGTGAAGAGAGATGATTATCTTCCAGAAGAAGCTGAAATTATTGAAGTTATTCAGGAAACAGGCAGTAATCTTAATATAAAGACTTTTCATCTTAAGCTTACAGGAGATAATCCAGTCTTTGATTTTGAGCCTGGTCAGTTTCTAATGTTGACTGTCTATGGTGTAGGTGAAGCACCATTTGGACTTGCGTCATCACCTTCGAATAGAGATAAGATTGTTATTTCAGTTAAGGAGACTGGCAAAGTAACTGCAGCTTTACATGAACTAACTGTAGGGGATACGGTTGGATTAAGGGGGCCTTATGGGAATTCATTTCCTGTTGATGAGCATAAATCTCAAGAAATAATTTTTATCAGTGGCGGTATCGGTCTGGCTCCACTCCGTTCAGCAATTGATTATGTTCTTGATCCTGATAATCGAGGAGATTATGGGAGAGTGCAGATGTTACAGGCCTTTCGTTCACCTGAAGATATGCTTTATGATTATGACCAACCGCGCTGGGAAGAGGCTGATAATACAGAGATTAAATATACTATTGATAAGCCCTGTGAGGATTGGCAATATTGTGTCGGTTTTCCTCATAATCTTATAGAAGATGAAATTGAATGTCTTACTGATGGGGCAAAATATTATGTCTGTGGTCCACCTATAATGATTAAATCAGTGATAAATGAACTTCTAGGGATTGGAATTAAACCTGAAGATATTATTACAACACTTGAGATGAGGATGTCCTGTGGCCTTGGGAAATGTGGAAAATGCAATATTGGCCATCGGTATGTATGTAAAGATGGTCCAGTCTTTAATTATCAAGAATTATTGGATATGCCAGATGAATTTTAAGTAGTAAAATAGTTTTGGGGGTGAGGAGTTTGATAAAGAGAAGCAGAGCAGGCCTTGATATTTTTTCTGAAAAAGATTTGGAGAAGATACACGAAGCGACTCTTGAGGTACTTGAGAAAGCCGGAGTAGTAATAATGTCAGAAGAAGCCAGAGAAATATTTAAGAGTGCTGGAGTAAAAGTAGAAGGGAAGAAAGTTCATCTCAACCAGAAAGATCTTGATGAATATTTAAGTTTGGCTCCGGAAAAATTTACCCTTCATGCCAGGAATGAAAAGAATAATGTTGAAATTGGTGGCAATAATACAGTACTGGCACCAGGTTATGGTTCTCCCTTTGTAATGGAGTATCCAGAAATGAATCGTCGAGAATCTAAATATGAAGATTATATCAAGTTCACAAAATTGGCTCAGGCCAGCGATAATATTGATGTTGTTGGTGGAGTCTTGGTAGAACCAACTGATATTGATGACAATATTCGCCATGGTAAGATGTTGGAGGCTGCAGTTAAATATAGTGATAAATGCCTGATGGGCAGTGCAATGGGAGCCAAAAAAGCTAAAGAATCTATTGAGATGGCAGAGATAGTCTTTGAAAGTGAAGAGTTTGTAAGAAATCATCCGGTCTTGATCTCTTTGATTAATACTAATAGTCCTTTGCAGATAGATAATAGAATGAGCGATGCTTTAATGGTTTATTCTGAGAATAAACAGGCGATGGTTATTGCCTCATTAAGTATGACAGGAACAACAGCGCCTACTACCTTACCAGCTTCTTTAGTTCAGCAGAATGCAGAGATTTTGACAGGAATTGTTCTGACCCAGCTTATTAATCCTGGAACTCCAGTTATTTATGGTTCTGCTTCCAGTGTTGTTGATCTTAAAACTGCAGATCTGGCTTTAGGAAGTCCTGAGACTGCAAAAATGTTTAATGGAACTGCTCAGATGGCCAGGTATTATGGAGTTCCCTGTAGAGGGGGAGGAGCTTTAACAGATTCTCTCTTTCCAGATGCTCAGGCTGGCTATGAATCGATGTTAAATATTATGTCTGCAGTCAATAATGGGTTTAACTTTATTCTTCACGCTGCCGGACTTTTAGAGAATTATATGTCTATGTCTTATGAGAAATTTATTATTGATGATGAGATCTGTGGAATAGTTAATAATCTAGCTGAAGGTTTAATGGTAGATGAAGATCAATTGGGAGCCGAAGAGATCATTAATATAGGCCCAGGAGGTAATTTTATTTCTACTGAGCATACTTTTAATCACATGAAAGACATGAGAAAGCCTATAATATCAAAGAGAGAGCGATATTTTAGTGATAAAGATCAGCCAGAAACCGCAGCAAGAGCTAGCGCTAAATATGAAGAAATACTTAATAATTTTAATAAGCCTAAATTAAAAGCAGGAATTTTGGAAAAATTACAGAAGTATATTGATAGGTTATAAAAATTTTTAGTTTTATTTTGAAAGCATAATATTATAAAGGAGGAATTTAAAAGAATGAGAAGCGACATTGAAATTGCACAGGCAGCAGAAATGAAACCAATAAGTGAAATAGCAGAGAAGGCAGGTCTATTAGAAGAGGAATTGGAGCATTATGGTAAATATAAGGCCAAGGTTAATTTAGATGCCTTAGATAGGCTTGATCAGGATAGCAAACTTGTTCTAGTTACAGCTATGACCCCAACTCCTGCTGGTGAAGGAAAGACAACGACTACTGTAGGTTTAGGCCAGGCTTTAAATAGACTTGGCAAAAATGCAGCAATTGCTCTTAGAGAGCCGTCTTTAGG
>CAYONR010000177.1:0-3771 GCA_964405365.1 uncultured Halanaerobiaceae bacterium | reverse complement strand
TATCTCTCCGCTTATCTCTAACATCCTTACCTTTAGCTAATGCCAACTCTACTTTAGCTAAATTTCGCTTTAAATAGATTGATAAAGGTACAAGAGTATAACCTTTCTGCTTTGTATATCCAATCAATTTCTGAATCTGATTTTTACGGAGGAGGAGTTTTCTTACTCTTTCTGGTTCATGATTATACCTATTACCCTGTTTATAAGGACTAATATGCATATTATATAGAAATACTTCGCCATTCTCTACTATGGCAAAACTATCTTTTAAATTAACATTCCGCTGCCGAATAGACTTTATTTCCGTCCCCTGTAATTTAATCCCTGCTTCAAAGGTTTCTTCAATATGATAGTCATGCCTGGCTTTTTTATTCCGAGCAATTATGGTTATATCGTCATTATTATTGGCCATAAGATAACACCTCCTCTTTTATTTTATATTATTTTTTGACTACTTCAAAGTCTAACTGTCTTTCATCAAGATTTGCCTTAACTAGTTCAACCTCTACCTCATCGCCTAGTCTATACATATTTTTAGTCCGCTCACCGATTAAGATTTGCTGATCTTCACGATAATGGTAATAATCATCTGCAAGACTTTCAACATGAACTAAACCTTCAACAGTGTTCTTAAGCTGAACAAACATTCCAAAATTAGTTATACCACTGATAATACCGGTAAATTCTTCACCTACATGGCGCTGCATATACTCTACCTTTTTAAGATCAACTGAATCTCTTTCTGCTTCCATTGCTTTTCTTTCCTGAAGTGAACAATGATCAGCTGTTTCAGGCAATTCCTCTTCTAATTCCTGACGTCTGTGAGCAGAAAATTTACCACCTGTTATTAGTTCTGTAATAATCCTATGAACTACTAAATCTGGATATCTTCTAATTGGCGATGTGAAGTGGGAGTAATAATCAAGTGAAAGCCCAAAATGGCCGATATTGACAGGTGAATATACCGCCTTTTTCATGGAACGAAGAAGCATAGTCTCTATTAAGTTTTCTTCGCCTGTGCCTTCAACTTTCCTGAGGAGTTTCTGTAATGCCCCAGGATGTACTTCGCCATCGTTCCCCCCCTTTAAATGGTATCCAAAGTTATGGATGAATTCATTAAATGTCTTAATTTTTTCAGGATCAGGTTTATCATGAACCCTGTAGACAAATGGTTCATCCCGCCAGAAAACTTCTTCTGCTACCACTCGATTAGCAGCAATCATAAACTCTTCTATAATCTCTTCTGGAAGGCCATGTTCCATTTTCTGAATATCAATTGAATTGCCTTCATCATCCAAAATCACTTTGACTTCAGGAAAATCAAAATCAATTGTCCCTCTTAATCTTCTACCGCCTCGTAATTTATCATGAAGATCTTTCATTAGCTTTAGCTTTGGATAAAAATCTGCATACTTATCCTGAACTTCTTTATTGTCTTTTTCTAGCATCTCTCTGACCTGATCATAAGTTAAACGATGATTTGAACGGATAACAGACCGATGAATCTCATGATTTACTAATTCAAATGGTTCCAATTTATAGTCAATAAAAACAGTTACAGCAAATTTATCTTCCTTTGGTCTTAAACTACAGAGATTATTAGATAGCCTCTCAGGTAACATCGGTATTACCCTATCAACAAGATAAATGCTAGTACCACGGCGATAAGCTTCATTATCCAGAGGAGTTCCCTCTTGAACATAATGACTTACATCAGCTATATGAACTCCAAGACGGAGTTTATTATCATTTAATTTTTCTATTGAAACAGCATCATCAAAGTCTTTAGCATCCTGGCCATCTATTGTTACCATTGGAAGATCTCTTAGATCTTTTCTTTTAGAAACTTCTTTTTCAGGAAGCTTATCTGGATATTTTCTAGCTTGCTCAATAACATCAGGCGGAAATTCTCCAGGCAACTCTAACTGCCGAATCATTGCTTCTAAATCGACACCTGGATCCCCTTTGCTTCCTATCTTCTCAATAATTTCACCTTCAGGATTTCTATTCTTTCTGGACCATTTAATGATTTTAACTACAACCTTATCTCCAGAATCTGCACCTTTAAAATTACCTTGATGGATATAAATATCAGTGAAGATCCTCTTATTATCAGGAATCACAAAACCATATTTCCCGTAATGATCCAGCTCACCAACTATTGTTTCATTGGCCCGATCAAGAATTTTAATAACTTCACCTTCATCTCGTTTACCTCCACCAGATTTAAATGGCCGAACTAAAACCTTATCATTATGCATAGAACTATTTAAGTTTTCAGAAGATATATAAACATCTTCTCTGGTTGGGTCTTCCGGTATTAAAAATGCAAAACCTTTAGGATTACTCTGTACCCGGCCTTTTATAAGATTAAATTTATCGGGAATACCATAATAACCTTTATCGCTCTGATAAATATCACCTGATTTCTCCAACTCACTAAGAACTTTTTCAAATTTTTTCTTCTGACTCTTAGAGACATTAAATTTATCTAATAATTCATTTATATTGAGCGGCCTCTCTGCCTTTTCCTCAAAAAACTCTAAAATCTGATTACGTGCTGCCATTATAAACCCAACTCCTTTGAAATACTCTGCATGCCTTCAAGGGATAATGAAATAAACTCCTCAAGTTCTAAATCTAATTCACTACAGGAAGCTATAACATCTCTATCTGCTCCTTTAGCAAATGAATTCTCCTCATATCTATTCATTATAAATTCTGAATCAAGGGCATTCAAACTTTTTTCTGGATGAATCAAAGCTGATGCAACAATTAAACCGGTTAATGGATCTGCTGCATAAAGAGATTTGTCTAGTTTAGTTTTTCTAGGAAGTTCATGCATTCCATTGTGGGCTCTAACTGCATAAACAATATCATCTGAAAGCCCCATTTCCGCAAGACGATCTGCACCTAATTGACTATGCTTTTCGGGATCGTCTGCTGTATCTTCATAGTCGATATCATGTAAAAGTCCAGCAAGTTTCCATTTTTCTACATCCTCATCAAAATATTTAGCCAGGCGGACCATAACTGCTTCGACTGCAAGGCAATGTTTGACTAAATTTTCCTGCTTAATATTTTTCTTTACCAATCCCAGAGCCTCTTCTCTACTCATCATTATAACCATCTCCTTCTCCGGTATTTTTATTAACAATAATAAATTTAGCACTTGCCCTTGCCAATTCTTTACCCATCTTTCCTTCCAATTTAGCCGATGTCTCAATAATCCTTCTACGCTTATCCTGAACTCTACCTTTTATCACAACTTTTTTATCCAGTCGGACTGGTTCTAAAAATCTAATCTTCATTTCAGCAGTAACTGCCTGCCAGCCTTTAAATATGATAGCTTTAGCCATAGCCTCATCTAATAAAGTTGAAACCAGGCCTCCATGCATAACTTCTCGATAACCTGACAACGTTTCATCAGGCATAAAATCAGCTATAACATGATCTTTTTCTTCATCATAATCAAATTCAATATTTAAAGAAATTGGATTATCTTCCCCACAAACAAAACACATTTTATCACCACCAGGTTCTATCATAAATTGACTATTCACCTCCTGTTGTAAAAAACCCCCTAAGCTGATGCTTAGAGGGTAATAGTCATCTTCAACTAATTCCTTACTATATAAATAGAGGTGCAAATACCAGTGAAACAATAGTCATCAACTTAATTAGAATATTTAAAGATGGGCCTGAAGTATCTTTAAATGGATCTCCTACTGTATCACCAACAACTGCTGCTTTATGAGTTTCAGTACCTTT
>CAYONR010000176.1:0-3780 GCA_964405365.1 uncultured Halanaerobiaceae bacterium | reverse complement strand
CGGGCAGTAGATTTCTGGTCAGCCCTGATTCTACGGTTGCTGGCCGGTGCTTCTTGTGGGGGAATTTATGCTCCTGGGATGTCACTGTTAGCAAACTGGTTCTCCTTCAGAGGAAGAGGCAAATTTATCGGCGCCTATATAGCAGGCTTAACCTTCTCTTATGCAGCCAGTTATTTTATAGCTCCTCAGATAGCAGCTGAATTCACCTGGAGAATTAGCATTCTGGCAACATCACTTCCAGCTTGTATCCAGGGGAGGTTTTTAATATTTAAATCAAACTTGACATAACTACTCAATAAATCTATAATGTTCACATAATCAAGTAGGAGTAAAGGGTATAATAAAAAATCTTTAAAATTCATATTCTCTTTACATTTCAATTGTATAATAACTTTAAGCAAGTTAAAATAGTTCTTCATATAAGATTCAAATAAGATTGAAAAGTTCTAAGGAGGTTTTTTAAATGAAAAAATTAGTTATTGTAAGTCTGGCAGTAGTTTTAGTCTTTGGCCTTATCGGAATGACAGCTACAGCTATGCAGGGTAATAGAAGCCACATGGGTAGAAGTAGTGTTGATGACACAGATCAGTCATTTGATGATTTTGATAACTTTGGATTCGGAGGAATGATGGGTTCTGGTGGCATGATGGGCTTTGGAGGAATGATGCATACTACAGTTGAAAGTGAGTATGATTTTCTTATAAAAATGATACCTCACCATGAAGAAGCAGTCAGGACAGCAAGAACTCTAAGAGATAATACTGATAATGAAGAGATGAGAGAATTTGCTAATCAGATTATTACCACACAGAGTGAAGAGATCGATCAGATGAACAGTTATCTTGATAACTGGTATCCTGATAGAGAAAGCGATTTCATCTATGAACCAATGATGGACGATTATACTGACCTTGAAAGTCCTCAGTTAGAACAGGCTTTCCTTGAAGACATGATTTTTCATCACATGGAAGCAGTAATGATGTCCCAGCAACTATTAGCTCAGGGACTCGTCGAAAATGAAGAGGTTGCCGAATTGGCAGTCAGTATAAGTAATAGTCAGAGAGAAGAGATTTTCATGATGAGAAACTGGCTCGCAGACGATTATTCCACTTCAGGTCAACGATCTAGAGGTGGTATGATGGGCGGCATGGGAATGATGGGAAGATCTGAATTTGATGATTCCAATAGATATTCAGATTTAAGTGAAGAAGAACTCAGTGAGATTAGAGAGCTTCAAAGAGAAGAGCTAAGACTAACCACCAGGATAGATATTTTATTAGAAGAATATCGCCAATTGATTAAAGACGGCGCTTCAGATCAGGAATTAAGATCAGTTGAAGATCAAATTTTCGAACTCCAGGAAGAATTAGACAACTCAGATACTGGTTTCTTGCCAAACATGACCGGATTTTTCTCAAACCGAACCAGACAGCATTGTAACTGGTAATAACTCCATTCCAGATTTAAACTGATAATAACTACACCTCACATTTAAATATGTGGGGTTTTTTTATTTAATTCAAAAAAATATTGATAAAAAATTTAATATCCCAATAAAATATATTATAATAGATTACAGAGTCTTAACAGAACGCAAAAGATTACCAGGAGGGATAATATAATGAATTTCGAAGAAGTGTTATTTAATAGAAGGAGCAAAAGAAGATTTATAGATAAAGAAGTAGAAGACGAGAAAATCAAAAAACTTTTAGAAGCAGCCATGTCAGCACCATCGGCTCATAATAAACAGCCCTGGGAGTTTGTAGTCATTAAAGATAATGAAAAAATGGATAAAATCATGGAATTTCATGATTACTCCAAGATGCTTAAAGAAGCATCACTGGCAATAGCAGTCTGTGGCGATAAAAATGCCTATAAAGATTTCTGGGTTCAGGACTGTTCAGCAGCAACCCAGAACCTGCTGCTCATGGCAGAAAACTTAGGATTAGGAGCAGTCTGGCTTGGAATATATCCAGTAGAACAATATTATACGAAACTATCCGACCTGCTGGAACTCCCGGATAATATAATCCCATTAAATGTTATAGCCATCGGTTATTCGGAAAGAGAAAGCAGAAGAAGAGACCGTTATGATGAAAACAAAGTTCATAATGAAAAGTACACTAAATAATTAGCCCAACTAACTAACCATTCATTATCAGCGGGTGATCAGGTCTTCATTCCACTTCTCAATGTGATAAAATTCAAATATCGCTTGTCACCAATCTTACAGGTCTGACAGCAACTATAGAAGATAATGGCCAGGGAAGATGCTGGAAGATACATTAAAACAATTTTAGAACTAGATAAAGATGGCGATTCAATGTTTACTATATATACCGCTGATATGATGGCATTTTATGCTACAGCAGCAAATAAAGCTGGGACAACAGTAGCTGCAATAGTAGCCCCAATTACCAGATAGCTGGGATAATCTTCTAGATAGTACAATTTTCGATATCCATGTTTATTCTCATGTAGTCAATATGACTGGAGAAGTAGAAGGAATCGACAATGATTCAACAGTAGAAGAAATGCAACAGAGCATACTTCATTAATTGACTGGTCAATTGATAGATTTGTTGGTGGAGTCAATGAAGATAATATGTTTGGTGTAGATGTAGCGTCTGGAGCAACCAGAACAGCTCAGAATTCATTTGATACTATTTTAGGTGCAACAGTAAGGGTTTCCTATTTTCTGCTAATTAAAAATAAATTAACTGATCAGCTCTCCAATTATTGCAGGCATTTTGGTAGCTCTCAATATATTAAGATTCCGACCAGGCTTATGTCGCGATCAGTAAGACTTAGCTCATCGACCATCCATCTTAAGTTCGCTATCCCTCGCACACCCATCCTACATCCCTACCTAGATACTCCAAATCCAAATTATATCATTTAGAGCCCGGATTAACTAATTATCTCTGTCAGTTAGGCAATCTCTATTAATGCTTCAATAATTCAAGAAAGATTAATTTAATAACTAATATAGGGGGAGGCTAGAAATTAAATTTTAAATATTAGTATTTTGTTAGATTGCTTACATAATAGTAAGTTAATCTGGGGCAAAATATGAGTAAGAGGTGATTATAGTGTTATTAAAAAGATTTTCTGTTATTAGTTTAGTCCTTATTATTTCTCTGTTCATGGTTACTAATCTAGTTGAGGCAAACTTTGAAGATGGTCTTCAGGCAGGAATTATACTTGAAGTTGATGGTAAAGATTACTATTTTGCTGGTCCGCCTATTGCAGAGGACTCAGATATACTGGATGTTCCTGGTCATGAATGGGTGAGTTTAACACCAACTATAATCTATGGTAAACACTATAACACTGGTCCATTTGGTGCTGAGCGCTGGTGGTCTTCAGATGCAGACGGTGGAGAATTACTCTATACAGTTCTTGGTATAATTGATGAATGGACAGAATCAAAAGCTGAAAGATATGCTGAGATGGGATATGTTCACTATCATGAACTGGTATCTGTCGATGATGGAGAACTTCATCCGGATAAGATAGTTTGGCTGAAACATCTCGCCAAAAGGGATTTTACTCTTGATGGAGGTCCTAATCCAGAAATGACCGGTCATGAAGTTACCTTTGGCGTAGATACAGAGTTTATGCCTAATTATTCCCAGCCTTATACTGGAGAAGCAGCTCACTAAAGCTAAATCAATATAACTAATCAATATAGCAGTTGGCCTTTTTAGGCCAACTGTTTTATGTAGTGTGCCCTGTAAAATTAAAGTTAAATAGGTGAAAGTCCTATCCATGCTGTTC
>CAYONR010000175.1:0-3810 GCA_964405365.1 uncultured Halanaerobiaceae bacterium | reverse complement strand
TAGAAAAAAAGACTATTACAGAATTACATGAATTAGCCCAGGAGCGTTCTATACCTGGTTATACAAGAATGAGAAAGAAGGAACTTATATTTGCCCTATTAAAACAGGAGACTGAAAAGGGGGGCAATATATTTGCAGAAGGAGTTCTTGAGATATTAGATAATGAAGGTTATGGATTTATCAGACCATCCAAGTATTTACCTTCAACAGATGATATTTATATTTCAGCTTCTCAGATCAGGAGGTTTGATTTACGGACCGGGGATGTTGTTTCTGGTCAGGTTAGGGAACCTAAGGATAATGAGAGATATCTGGCTTTATTAAGGATAGAGGCTGTTAACTACCAGGCCCCTGAAAAAGCTACTAGAAGGGCTTATTTTGAAGATTTGACCCCGTTATATCCTGAAGAGAGGTTGATGTCTAATATTCATCCTCAGGAGATTTCTAGCAGGCTGGTTGATCTTATTTCCCCTGTAGGAAAAGGACAGCGTGGTTTAATAGTTTCTCCTCCTAAAGCTGGTAAGACTGTTTTATTAAAAAATATTGCCAATACTATTCGGATATCTAATCCAGAATCTAAAATGATGGTTGTTTTAATTGATGAGAGGCCAGAGGAAGTTACTGATATGGAGCGTTCAGTAGATGCAGAAGTAATTAGTTCAACTTTTGATCGCCCGACTCAAGAGCATGTTCAGGTGGCTGAACTTGTTCTCTCTAAAGCAAAGCGGCTTGCCGAGCATGGCCATGATGTTGTGATTTTATTAGATAGTATTACCAGATTGGCCAGGGCTTCTAATGTGACTACTCCACCTAGTGGTAGAACTCTATCTGGTGGTCTTGACCCAACAGCTATGCATTTTCCAAAGAGATTTTTTGGAGCTGGAAGAAATATTGAAGAAAAAGGAAGTTTAACTGTTTTAGCAACTGCACTAGTTGATACTGGTAGCAGGATGGATGATATTATCTATGAAGAATTTAAAGGAACAGGTAATATGGAACTCCATCTTGAGAGGTCTTTAGCTGAAAGAAGAATCTTCCCGGCTATTGATATTCAGAAATCAGGCACCCGCAAAGAAGAACTACTGATGACTGAAGAAGAGCTGGAAGTTCTCTGGCAGCTAAGGCGTCAAACCGATAGAATGGATAAAGGAGAAGTGTTACAGACTTTACTAAAACAGATTAAGAATACTAAGAGCAACTCTGAATTAATTAAAGCTTTGAGAGAAATTTTATAAATTCTGGAGGATAAACAATGAAATTTGAACCAATTAAAACGGAAAAGGTATATGAGAAGGTTATAGAACAGATAAAGACTATGATCTTTAATGGTGAGCTAAGAAGAGGGGATAAATTGCCATCTGAGCGTACATTGAAGAAACAGTTAGGTGTTTCTAGAGCTTCGATAAGAGAGGCGTTTAGTGCGCTGGAGATGATCGGTTTGATAGAGAGTAGGCCTGGGAAAGGTACTTTTATTAAGGAGCAGTCCGATAAAAATTTGTTGGAGCCTTTATCTTTAGTCTTGCTCTTAGAAGATGACGTTGCTTCAGAACTCCTTGAAGTTAGAAAAGTTATTGAAACGGATTGCGTAAGGCTGGCAGCTAATAGAATAGATGAAGAAGAGCTAGAATTTTTAAGGTCTGTGCTTAAAAAAATGAAATCTAAAAGTGGCTTTGAAGATGAGAGCATTGAGCTGGACAGGGATTTCCATTATAGTGTGGCTAGAGCTGCCAAGAATAAGGTATTATTTTATCTGATGACCTCGATTATGGATGCAATGGATTTTCATATAAAATATACCAGAACAAAATTAGTTTCTAAAGAGGAGACGATGAATGAATTCACTATTCATCACGAAAAAATTTTTAAAGCTATAGAGAGTGGAGACTCTGAAAAAGCAATAGAAGAGATGAATAATCATCTTAAATATGTCGAAAAACTGATTAATCGCGAGATTGAAGGCTAGTAATGTAGAATTATTTTTATTCATTTTTGTGAATAATATAATTATATCTGTTAGATTAGATATTTATTTCAATTTGTAAGTCTGGCCTGGAATTCAAAAAATATATTTTCCTGATTGAGGTTAGTGAAGATTGGATCTTATTTAAATTAAGATTTATTAGCAGCTATGTAATAAGGGTTTTCTGTCTCAACTGGCATTTAATGCTGGGCGAGGCTTTTTTTTATTTAAAAGTGAAAGTAAATTTTTAGTATGTAAAGAGTGAATGAAAAATAGTGAAATAATAAACAAATTATTGTGAAATAAAGAATTTTTATACATGTTAAAATTTTTAGAAAATTAAGCAGGAGATTGTTTATTTATCTCGAAATAGATATATAGAGAACTGATGGTCAGACCATCATATATTATAATAAAATGAGAGGAGGTAGTAATAGATAAAATTTTTTAATGTTTTGTTTGGTTTTTAATATTGAATTTATTCGTAGTTAGTAGAGTGGTTTTGATTTGGGAACATAAAATATAATTTAGAAGGGGAGTAGTATAATTTATGTTAGCATTACTAGCGGCAATTCCGATAGTGCTTATAGGAGTCTTGATGATTGGATTTATGTGGCCTGCCAAAAAAGCAATGCCTGTTGGCTGGCTGGCAGCAGTTATTATTTCAGTGATCTGGTGGGATATGCCTTTCCAATGGATCGCAGGTGCATCAATAGGTGGAGTAGTTGATGCAATAGGGATTTTATTAATAGTATTTGGCGCATTATTAATTTTACAGCTACTTAAATCAAGTGGTGGAGTAGAAAGTATTTCTTATTCGATGGCAAATGTATCGACTGATAGAAGAGTTCAGGCGTTATTAATTGCATTTTTGATGGGAGCATTCTTTGAAGGTGCAGCTGGATTTGGAACTCCAGCAGCTGTAGCCGCACCTTTACTTGTAGGACTTGGATTCCCACCTTTAATTGCAGCTTCAGTTGCTCTTATAGCTAACAGTGTACCGGTTTCATTTGGCGCTGTAGGTGTTCCGATCTGGGGTGGTTTTGATGCTTTAAGTGGAGTAGTCGAACTACCTATTGTTAGTATGGGAGTTGAAGTTGATAGTTTCAGAATATTTTTAGAATCTATAGGTGGTTTTGCAGCTATCTTAAATGGAGCTATGGCTTTATTTATTCCGTTGGCGATAGTTGCTGTTATGACTAAAATATCTGAGGGTTCAATCATGAAAGGTTTAAAAGTCTGGCCTTTAGCGATTTATACTGGGCTTCTTTTTGGAATTCCGATGGTCTTAATTGCTAACTTTGTTGGGCCTGAGGTTCCATCACTTTTAGGTTCTTTAATAGCTTTACCGATATTTGTCTTTACAACTCGCAAAGGGTTTTTAGTACCTAAAGATAACTGGGACTTTCCACCTCATGAAGAATGGCCTGATGAATGGGAGGATGAAGTTAAGGCTGAATCAAATGTTCCAAAGAAAAGCGATCTTACTGTCAGTCCTTTTAGGGCCTGGTTGCCATATATCATTATTGCTACCTTATTAGTTATTACAAGACTTGAAATGTTTGGCATGGTAGGGTTTTTATCGGGCATATCAATTACCTGGGAGAATATCTTTGGAACTACTATATCTGAAGGAGTAAGACCATTATATAATCCTGGAGTAATTCCATTTATATTAGTCGCTTTATTTATTCCAGTTATGCATGGCATGAAAAAAGGTGAAGCTACAAAATGCTGGAAAGAAACCTTTTCAACTATTCAACCGGCAGCTATTGCTTTATTCTTTGCTCTTGCTATGGTTAAGATAATGATGAATTCAAATGCAGCTGCTGAATTTACAATGCTTGAAG
>CAYONR010000174.1:0-3830 GCA_964405365.1 uncultured Halanaerobiaceae bacterium | reverse complement strand
ATGATGACGGTAAAATTGGTTTGTCAATTAAGCAGTTAAAAGACCCTGCCGATAGGAAAGACCACGCACCTAAAAGATCATTTGATGAGAAAATGGAAGATTTTTTAAAGCAGAGTAGTGATAGGCAGCAGGATCTTCGTAATAGAGAGTCAAAGAGACGTGGACAAAATGGTAATTAAAAATTAAAAATTTATAAGTGAAAAGCATCCTCAGGTTGGGGATGCTTTTTTAAGTAAGGGAAAGATTTAGTATGAAAAAAGCTAATAATTTATTTGAAGATAATATAGAGGAATTTAAAATAGTTGCAGGACAGTTAAGTGGCTCAGCAGAAAATGTTATAAAAGTTATTAAATATTGCCCAACAAATTATCCAATGGTTATTCTAGTTCATCCTTTTTATAATGATAAACCTTTTCCAACTATATATTGGTTAAGTTGTCCTGTGATCAAAGAAGATATCTTTAAATTAGAAGATACAGGATATATCGAGGAATTAAAGATGAAAAAGAATAAAACCAAAGATTTTAGAAAAGAATTAGAAAATGCACATAATAGATATTCTAAAGCAAGAATTGATATATTGAGTAAAGATGAACTAGAGAATGCAAAAGAAATATCTGAAGATTTATTTAATATGCTTTTAAAGTCCGGGGTTGCAGGAATTAGAGACAGGGAAGGAATTAAATGCCTTCATGGACATTTTGCAGATTATATTATTACTGAAAATAACCCGGTTGGTAGAGAGGTAGCCAAGAAAATAGATATACCTCCTAATTGTAATTTTTGTAGAAGATTCTTATGTAAAGAGGAGGGAGATGTTGAATCAAAATAGGGTCGCTGCTATAGATTTCGGAAGTAACTCTAATCGATTATTGATTGCAGAATATGATAATAGAGAAATTAATGTTATATATCAAGATTTAATTACAACTAGATTGGCTAAGTCTATTGATGAAAAGAAGGTTTTAGATTTAGACTCAATTAATAAAACTATTCAAGCTGTTAAAGATTTTAATGATATAATGAGAAAATATAAAGTTGGAAAGTATAGAACTGCAGGAACTAGTGCACTAAGGGATGCTAATAATAGTGATGATTTCATTAAATTATTAAAAGATAAAACCGGAATAAATTTAGATATAGTTTCAGGAAATAAAGAAGCAGAATTAACTTATTCTGGAGCTACATTTGAAAATGATGATCTTGGAAATATAATTATTGATATAGGTGGGGGTAGCACAGAATTTATTAAAGTTGAAGAAGGTATCCCAAAAGAAGTCAGTTTAGATATGGGGGCAGTAAGGTATACAGAAAGGTTTATTGATGACCCTGCCTTGAAAATTTCTAAGTCTGACCAGAAAATAATAATTGCTGAAGCTACTAATTATCTAAGAAAGAAACTTAACTTTAATTATCAAGATGATTTTATTGGGGTAGGAGGAACTATTACTACGCTGGCTGCTATAGATAAAAGATTAGATAACTTTGAGCCTAAAAAGATTGAAGGATATATTTTAAAGAGAGACCGTGTTAAAAATATTATTAATTATTTAAGTAATATGACTATAAGTGAGAGAAAAAAGGTTAAAGGCTTACAAAGAGAAAGAGCTGATATTATAATATCGGGTAGTTTGATTTTAGAAGCGATACTCGGGGTTTTTTCAGTTGATCATATTAAAGTTTCTAATAAAGACCTTTTATATGGATTAATTATAGAGATTTTTGAAGATGGTTTGTATTATTTGCTTGATTAGAGAAAATTAATGCAGGAGATTGTTATAACTTATAGAAATTAGATAATTAAGTGTTCTTAAAAGGAGAGGGCTATCTTGGATCTTTATAGTAGATTTAAGAGCAATATGGTTAATATAGCTGGAATTAAAAACAATAAAAAATTATTGCTTTCAGTGTCAGGTGGTCCTGACTCTTTAGTTATGTTTGATTTATCTTTAAAGTTTAGAGAAGATTTTGGGATTGATTTTGGTGTTTTTCATCTTGATCATCAATTAAGAGAAGAATCAGATACTGAAGCAAAAATGGTAAGAAGTATATGTGAAGATAATGAGGTAGTATATTGGATTAAACAAGAAGATATCTCTAAATTGAATGTTGAAAAAGGTGGAAGTGTTGAAGAATTAGCAAGAGAATCCAGGTTCAAGTATTTAAGTGAAATATATTTTGAAAATAATTTTGATGGGGTTTTAACCGGACATCAGGCTGATGACCAAATAGAAACTATGTTATTTAATTTATTTAGAGGGGCAGGTTTAGAAGGCCTATCCGGGATGAATTTAACTAGCTGTTATCAAAAAATGCTTTTAATTAAACCTCTATTAAATATATGGAGAAAAGAAATAGAAGTTTATTGTGATGAAAAGAATCTAAATCCTAATATTGATAAAAGTAATTCAACATTAAAATATTCAAGAAATAGAATAAGAAATGAATTAATCCCGTATTTAGAGAAGCATTTTAATGATTCAATTAAATCAACACTTTATGATACTATTAATATTATAAGTGATGAGCATAAATTTATTAATAATATCGTTAATAATAAGTTTTTTGAATTAATAGTTGAATCAGGTGAAGAATATCTGGATTTAGATATAAAAGAATTATATAATGAAGATATATCAATCCAGCGAAGAATAATTAGAAAGGCAATATTTAAGGTTAAAAGAAATCTCGAAGGGATTTATCAAAAACATATCAGCATTTTAATTGATGCTATCAAGAATGAAATCGAAATAGAAGAGACAGGTAAAGAGTATCAATTACCTGGTGGGCTTATTTGTCGAGTAGAGTATAATATCTTATCTTTTAGAACTAGAAAATGGTATAAAAAACATAATTCAAGTTATTTAAAACAAACCATAACTGATATCGGAAGATATCTTCTTTCAAATGGCAATTACTTTGGATTAGAAAATTTTAAAATCAATGATATTGACTGGAAAAAAATCAATAAAGATAATATAGTATTTATAGATTATGATAAAGTGAGTTGGCCCTTAATATTAAGATATAGAGAGCCAGGGGATAGGTTTATTCCTTTGAATATGAAGGGGACTAAAAAGGTTAAAGATTATTTTATTGATGAAAAGATTCCTGAACATGAAAGAGATATAACTCCGATTTTAGTTGATGCTGAAAAAAGAATTGTATGGATAGTTGGAGAGAGAATCGATGATAGGTTTAAAATAACTTCAAAGACTCAAAATATATTGATGCTTAATTATGAATTTAAAAAGGGAGGGGAGTAATAATGGAGAGGCTAAATTATTTAGAAAAAGATATTAAAGAAGTTATTATTGATGAGGAGACCTTACAGAAAAGAATTAAAGAGTTAGGAAAAGAGATTACTGAAGCATACCCAGATGGGACTGAATTAATCTTGATTTGTATATTAAGAGGGGCTATGATCTATATGGCTGACTTGTCAAGATATATAAATTTACCAGTTTGTTTTGATTTCATGGATGTTTCTAGTTATGGTGATAGTACTGAGTCATCTGGTAATGTGAAAATTATTAAAGATTTAGATGATTCTATTGAGAATAAGGATGTATTGATTGTTGAAGATATTATCGATACTGGTTTAACATTAAAGCATATTATTAATTTGCTGGAAACCAGAAATCCTGCTTCTATTAAAACTACTACTTTATTAGATAAGCCTGATAGAAGAGAAATGAAACAGGTTGAAGTTGATTTTAATGGTTTTGAGATACCAGATAAATTTGTAGTCGGTTATGGTCTTGATTTTGCTGAAAAATACAGGAATCTTCCTTTCATAGGAGTTTTGAAAGAATCATTATATAGTTAGG
>CAYONR010000173.1:0-3871 GCA_964405365.1 uncultured Halanaerobiaceae bacterium | reverse complement strand
AGTTGATGGGATTATGACTGATTATCCAGATAAGATGAAGGATATTTCCTGTTAGTGGATAAACTTGTTAATGAATTTTAATTTTGTTATAATTACTTTGTTAGCTTAGGGTTAAATTAGCATGGAGGTTATTAAGAATGTTAGAGTATATTAAAAAGTTTTATTCAAAACCAGGATTATTTATTGTAGATTTACTTATACTAAATTTCTGTTTGCTTGCCAGCTTTTTTCTTCGCTTTGAATCGAACTGGGCATTTTATTTTGAAAACCATTTTATACCTGCGATTTCTTTTTTCGGTATAGGATCTTTCTATATTTCCAATTTATACAATAGGCTCTGGAAATATGCCTCAATTGGAGAGTTAAAGTCGATTGTAAAAAGTGCAGCTATTATCAATTTACTATTTATGACATATACATATTTTTTGCAGATTAACCTTCCCAGGTCAATTCCTCTTATAAATTTTATGGCTTTAGTTTTTGCTTTAGGAGGAGTTAGATTTGCAGTAAGAATTCTAAAAGATCATTTTGAACATAAAAAAAATAAAGCTCCAGAAAGCCATGTCTTAATAGTAGGTGCTGGAGATTCAGCCGAAATGATTATTAGAGAGATGCATAAACATCCAGAATTAAATAAAGCAATAGTCGGTCTCATTGATGACGATCCTGAAAAGAAAGATCTTGAAATTCATGGTATCAAAGTAATTGGTGATCGCTATGATATTCCAGATATAATTTCAGAATATCGAGTAGATAACGTGATTATAGCCATACCTTCTGCTCCAGGTACAGAAATAAAAGAAATATATAATCTTTCCAGCAGAAAAGAGAAAGTTACTGTAAAAACAGTACCAGGTGTTTATGAAATTATTCAGGGAGATGTTAATCTCAGTCAGCTTAGAGAAGTAAAAGTTGAAGACTTATTAAGAAGAGATCCAGTCGAATTAAAAACTGATAAAATCAAATCTTATATTAAAGACAAAACAGTTTTAATAACAGGTGGTGGTGGTTCCATAGGCTCTGAACTTGGTCGTCAGGTTGCTAGTTTCAATCCGAATCAGGTTATCATATTTGACATTTATGAAAATAATTCATATCTGCTTCAGAGAGAATTAAAAGAAAATTATCCAGAGATCGATGTTAGAACTATTATAGGTAGTGTAAGAGATAGCAATAAACTAAATTATTTATTTGCCCGCTTTAAACCTGAAGTAATCTTCCATGCTGCAGCTCATAAACATGTTCCTCTAATGGAAAACAACCCAGGTGAGGCAGTAAAAAATAATGTTTTTGGAACAAAAAATGTTGCTGCTATGGCTGATAAATATAACTCAGAGAAGTTTGTTTTGATCTCAACAGATAAAGCAGTTAATCCTAGCAATGTTATGGGGTCTACCAAACGGATTGCAGAAATGATTATTCAGGATTTTGATGTCAGGTCCAATACTGATTTTACAGCTGTAAGATTTGGCAATGTGCTTGGTTCATGTGGTAGTGTAGTTCCAATTTTTAAAGAACAGATTTCAGAAGGGGGGCCTGTTACAGTCACCCATAAAGAGGTAACCAGATATTTTATGACTATCCCTGAAGCTGTGCAGTTAGTAATGCAGGCAGGTTCAATTAGTAATGGAGGAGAGGTCTTTGTTTTAGATATGGGAGAGCCTGTTAAGATTATTGATTTAGCAAAAGATTTAATTTCATTAAGTGGTTTAGAACCAGGCAAAGATATTGAAATAGAGATAACAGGATTGCGGCCTGGGGAAAAGCTCCATGAGGAACTATTAAATGAATCTGAAAACAATGAAGCAACAGAACATCAAAGAATCTTTATCAGTAATCTCACTAAAGCGCCTGACTTTAACTTAGATCATGAGCTTGACTCTTTATGGCAGTTACTTGATAGAGATAATAATCAAAAGTTAATTGATAAATTAGTTGATTTAGTCGGAACATACAAACCTAATCGGAGTAAAGTTAGAGAAGTAGTTTTTGCACAGGATTTCCAAAAAGAGATAAGCTCAAAATAATTAAACGAAATAGATAATTGGAGGTAAAAATGAAATCTTTCAACCCAGAGAATGAAATTAGAAGTTGCAAGAGTAACCGATCAAATGAAAATATCGAACCTTATTTACCGGGAAGAAATCTAGTAGATATAACAGGTATAATTAAGAAGAATGAGGAGCTTATTTTATTAGCAAGAGAAGAAATGGATCAGTTAGTGGCACTATCAAATGAAGCGATATATTTGCATTTATTAGAGGATAAGCAATTGGTGACTGTTGATAAATATGAGTCAAAAAATTATATAAAGTTATCCTGTGAAACAGGCTTGCCATTTCCATTATATGCAACTGCTCCTGGAAAAGTAATTCTTGCCTTTATAAATCAATCTAATTTAGATGAATATCTTGATGAAGAACTCACTGCTTACACTGAAAATACAATTGTTGATAAAAAAGAATTGAAAAATGATTTACAAAAAGTGAAAGAGAATAACTGCGCTATTAGTCATGGAGAACTTGAAGCAGGAGTCCTTTCTATTTCGGTACCTTTATTTGAAGAGGGAAAGATCATAGGGGCTATAAGTATAGCGGGACCAGAATTCAGGGTATATAAACGGCAGGGAGAATATTTAACATCGCTACTTGAAGCAGCTAATAGAATTAATAATAAATTGAAATAAGGCAAATAAAAAGTGGCGGGTAAATAACCGCCACTTTTAACAATTAATTTTCAGCATCTAAAAGTTCATCAAGTTCAGGTAATTTTGGTAATCTATCCAGAAAGCCTAAAACAACTTCTGGTCTATCTGTAATAAACCCACTGGCCTGAAAATGAGCAAGGGTCCTTATCTGCCAGAGATAATTAACTGTATAAGGAAATACAAATTTTTCATTTTCATAGGCTGCCGCAATATGCCATGGCCAGGACATAAAGCCCTTTGGACCAAGACCATCTGCTATTTCATCGCTATAATCAAGCCAATTACTCCAACTTCTTCTTGAAATTCTATTATCAGTTACTAATAATAATCGCGGTTTATCAGGAGCAAGTTCTTTAAATTTTCTTAAACTCCTTAAAGAAAATGAAAAGAAGATTGTCTTCTCAAATCCATCCTCTTCTAACCAATTTCTTTCTTCAAGGACATTTACAATCTCTTGCTCAATCCCATCATACTTTTCGGGATGTTTTGTTTCTAATATTAATCCAGGGGTATGGCTTCCAGCTTTAGCAATATCAATAAGATCATCTAATGTTAATATATTTAAATCTTCATAACTTTCATCTGCATATTTATCATGGGCCTTATTAAACCAGCTTCCATAATCAAGTTGTTTTAATTCTTCTAAAGTAAATTCACCGATCTCGTCATCAACTCTTTCAGGAAAGACTTCCTCAATATTTGAAAGTCTTGTTAGGGTCTCATCATGAAAAATAACTAGCTCACCATCAGCTGTCATCTGAACATCAGCTTCAAAATAATCAGCACCAGTTTCCCTGGCTATTTCATATGCAGGCCTGGTTGATTCAGGAGCCACTATAGATGCGCCTCTATGGGCTATAACTGCTGGGTGAGGTATATTATGACTTGCAAGTATATCTTCACCTCTCATATCAGGATTGATCAGATAATAGCCCCCATAAAATATCATAAAACCGGCAAATAAGATTAGCAGAATGATAATAACAACCTTCATGTTATTTCACCCCTTATTAAATCCCTTATTCTTCTCTAATTCTCCGTTGTTTGATATCTCTGGAATAACGAATTTTATCTAATAATAGTTCTTGAGTTTCAGCGTCTAATTCTAGGTCTTGCTCTCTATCTTCAACATGACCTATTTTTATAAACTCATCAAATTCATTA
>CAYONR010000172.1:0-3883 GCA_964405365.1 uncultured Halanaerobiaceae bacterium | reverse complement strand
CTGGAAGAAGAGGTGATCTCTTAATGGTTGATAAGAATATATTTGATGCTGATCGCGAAACTGCCTGGTGTCCAGGCTGTGGTAACTTTCCTTTAAGAAAATCTCTGGCTGAGGCGCTGGCTGGTCTTGATATAACCCCGGATAGAGTTGCGATGTTTACCGGAATTGGCCAGGCTGCTAAGATGCCACATTATATCAGGGTTAATGGCTTTAATGGCCTCCACGGTAGAGCTCTGCCGCCGGCACTTGGTTTCAGGATGGTTAATCCTGAGTTAAAAGTAATTGTTGAATCCGGTGATGGCGATACCTATGGTGAAGGTGGTAATCATATTCTCCATAATATCCGGAGAAATCCTGATATTGCTCATTTTGTCCATGATAATCAGATTTATGGCCTGACAAAGGGCCAGGCTTCACCGACTACCGGTGACGAGATAAAGACTGCTGTTCAGCCCTATGGAATTACTGCTGCACCGTTTAATCCGATAAAGTTTGCTGTGGCAATGGGTGCCAGTTTTGTGGCCCGGGCCTCTGTTGGCAATCAGGACCACCTGATTGAGACGATGCAGGCTGCTATTGAGCATGAGGGCTATGCATTAGTTGATATCTTACAGCCCTGTGTGACATTTAATAAGGTTAACACCTATAAATGGTACAAAGAGCGGTCATATATCTTAGAAGACGATTATGATCCGACTGATTATAAGGCTGCCCAGGAAAAGGCTGAAGAATGGGGCGATGAGATACCTCTAGGTATTATCTATCGTCAGGATGATATGAAGCCGTTTAGAAGCAAATTTGACTGGCTCTCAGATGATTTTGTGAAGGATTACAAGGAGCCGGCTGAATATAAAGACCTGATGCAGGAATTTGCTTAATCTAAATTAAAATAGGAGGTTATTATTATGCAGGATATTTATGAATTTGCTCTTGAGTTTGAGAAAGAAAACCGGGAATTTTATGAGAAATGTGCCAGCGATACCAATGATACGACATTAAAGAATGTTTTTGAAGAACTGGCTTCTGAAGAGGCCAAGCATGAAAAGATTGTTCAGGCTTTAGCTGAGGATCGAAATGTTGCTAGCGTGAAGTCTGATATCAATATGAGGGCTAAAGAAGCTTTTGATGAGATAGCTGAAAATTTCGATGAAAAAGATTTAATGCCTGAGGGTCAGGTCGATATTTACAAGAAGGCCAAGGCTCTGGAAACTAAGAGCAAGGATTTTTACAAGGACCATGCAGAAAAGTCTGATAATAAGACTGTAGAGAGAGTATTTAAAGAGTTATCTGCTGAAGAGCAGAAGCATGAGACGATACTTGATAATATAATAACTATGGTCAACCGACCTAATACCTGGCTTGACGATGCAGAATGGCATCATCTTGAAGAATATTAAAGCAGAATAGAATAAATTGCAGTGAGGCTGACCCGACTTGCCGGGTCGGTCTTTTTGCATTGCTAATAGGCCTTGACAGTTCAAGTATTTGCAAATATACTATGTTATGATAGATTAATAATATGGTATTATATGACTGGAGTCGATTTGTTTATGCGGAGATATAAATCTGGTGAGGTCTCAGATCTGGTTGCAGGTGAGGACTCATCATCGAAAAAGGTAATATTAAAACTGGCCTGGCCGGTAATTTTGGAGCAGGCTTTAGGGACTCTGACCCAGGTTGTTGACATGATGATGGTTGGACGGCTTGGAGCTGCCGCAATTACTGCGATTGGGCTATCTATGCAGCCGCTATTTTTCTCGATTGCCTTTGGAATGGCTATCAGTGTTGGTACAACTGCATTAATTGCCAGACATATTGGCGCTGGCGATGAGAGAGAGGCCGGTAAGACTCTGCAGCAGTCTTTGATTGCTACCAGTATTATCATGGTCTTTGTTTCAATACTATTTTATCTTGGTGCTGAACCGATTATCAGGTTTATGGGTGCTGAAGCTGAGGTTGTTCCTTTAGGAACTTCCTATATCCGCTGGCTGGTGCCTGGATTGATCTTTATGTTTATGGGATTTGTCTTAACGGCTGCTTTAAGAGGCGCCGGTAATACTAAGACTCCGATGAAAGTTAATCTTGTATTGAACCTCTTTAATATACTTGCTAATTATACGCTGATATTTGGCCATTTTGGCTTTCCAGAGCTTGGACTTAATGGTGCGGCTATTGCCACCAGTTTATCCCGGGGATTCGGGGGGATAGTGCTTTTAATCTATGTTTTTAGAGATGATGCGACAGTTACTGTATTAAAAGAAGGTTTCTTTAAATTTGATCTTGATAGGATCAGGCGGATTATGAAGATTGGGATGCCGGCTGCCATGGAGCAGATGGTGATGAGAACGGCTCAGATCTTTTTTGTCCGGGTTGTATCTGGTTTAGGAACTGTGGCCTTTGCTGCCCATCAGATTGCAATCAATGTTGAATCTATCTCTTATATGCCTGGTTTTGGGATTGCTGTGGCGGCAACGACTTTAGTTGGCCAGAATTTAGGAGCTGAGAAGAAAGATCAGGCCGAGCAGAGTGGCTATGAGGCCTGGAAACTTGGCGCCATGTTTATGGGTTTAATGGCTATTGTCTTTTTGATCTTCCCGGAACAGCTTGTTGGATTATATAGTGATGATCCTGAAATTATAAGGATTGGGGCTTTATGTTTAAGGATTGCGGCGATTGCTCAGATTCCAATGGGTTCTCAGTTTATCTTTGCCGGTGGTTTAAGAGGAGCCGGTGAAACAAAGTCTGTCTTTTACAGTACAGCGATATCGAGCTGGGTTGGCCGTTTAGGAGTTGCTTATCTTTTAATCAATGTTTTTGGATTTGGGGTTGCCGGTGCCTGGATTGCCATGGTTGTTGACTGGGTAATGCGGAGCAGCTATGTCTTTTATAGATTTAGAGTTGGCGACTGGAAAGATCTTGAAGTCTAATCAATGGAGGGGATTTTATGCAGAAAAAATTATATTATGTTATTATTGGTCTGGTTTTAGTCTTTGCCTTACTGGTTGTTGTTAATTATGATGCTGACTGGTTTGGAACTAGCCCTGAAACTCCGGATCCAGCAATGACTGGTGATGTTGTGGAGGAAGAGGAAGAGGTTGAAGATGACAGTATTGAAGAGACTGTAACTGTTGAAGATACCGAACTTGTTCCGGCAGAAGAAGAGGCCAGGGAAACTACCAGGTTGAATTTAAGTGAAAGCTACGAGATGGAAGTTATGCCTGATCAGGCTGAGATTATTCTGGCTGTCGAGATAAGAGGAGAAGATCTTGACATGGCCTATGATGAGTCGAATCAGATAACCGGTGAGGTTATGACTGCTTTAGAAGAGCTTGAATTGATGGAGCTTGAGACATTAGAGTATAGAGTCTCATATTATGATGATGAATATAGAGTTACAAATCGAATCAGAGTTAAGCTAGATGATATTGATCGGGTGGCGGAAGTGATTGATATTGCAGTTACTTCTGGTGCCAATAGAATAAATAATATTAATTATTCGCTGGCTGACACCAGTGAGATTCAGGCTGAAGTTACTTCCAGGGCTGTTGAGTCGCTGAAGGCTAAAGCAGAACGGATTATTGGAGAGTTTGATGGCGAGGATTATAATTTTGTTAATCTCCAGGTAAATGAGGATTCTGATGGTTATTACAGGCAATTCGGGACTGAGGTTATGATGTCAGATGCTGCTGCCAGCATGCCTGCAATAGAACCTGGAATGATTTCGATATCGACTAGAATTCAGGCAGAGATTGAGTTCTATTAATGGTGTAAGCCAAATATTTTAGATAGATAGGTTAGCCTCCAGATGAAAATTTTCTGGAGGTTTTCGTAATTATATATTGCTTATATTGTAAAAATATAGTATTATATAATGGAAGGTGCT
>CAYONR010000171.1:0-3883 GCA_964405365.1 uncultured Halanaerobiaceae bacterium | reverse complement strand
CAGTCTAATTCCAGATTTAAAAATCATTACAGAGATATTTATGATCTGAGTCAATTTACTGATTCGACAGCAGTGGCCAGGATTAATGGTTATTTAGGTAGATATGGTTCTGCAGAGCAGTTAATGGATGAGATAGATAAGCTTGGGTTGGATGAACAAACTAAGAATTATTTAAGCGAAAGATATAATATTGACTAGTATTTTTAAGCCGGCAGAAAATGCCGGCTTTTTTTCTTTTTATTTACTGATTTTGCAGGGAATTTGTTATTGTTGTAGAATTATTTTATTGTGACCAAAAATTGGAGTGTTGTCTTATGAATCTAAAAAAAATTAGTATAATATCTATAATAATTATTGTAATAATTTCTTTATTTTATTTAGAATTTTCTCAACCAGAGGAGATTAAGGTTGGTCTGCTTGTTAATTTAAGTGGATCTCATTCTGATGTTGGAATAGATATTAGAGATGGTGTTAGGCTTGCAGTTGATGAGATAAACCGATCAGAATTATTAGAAGGATTTCAGGTTGAGTTGATAATCAGGGATCATGAGATGAATATTAATAAAGCTCATGCTGCAATAGAAGAGTTTAATGAGGCCGGAGTTGAGGTCATTATAGGACCAACATTAAGTGGGATGGTTATGGGTGTTATTAATAAAGTAAATGAGCTTGATATGATTATGTTGAGTCCTACATCTGGCAGTAAGGCATTGATTTCAGCTAATAATAATCTTTTTAGAATGGTTCCTTCATCTGAAGAGGAACAGAGAATAGTCGTTAATGATATTTTAAATAAATATCCAGATGCCCGGGTAGCTTTTATATATGATAGATCGAATTATGCTTTTACTGCCGATTGGAGACAGCAGTTATCTCATAGATTATTAAGAGGCGGTGGCAGGTTAGTTGAATCAAGGGCCTATGATTTTACAAGACTTGATAATCATAAGGTCCCAATAAATATTTTGAGCAATGATTTTGATGCCCTTGTTATTGCAGCTAATCCAATAGATACTGCTATGTTAGTTCAGAATTATTATAATATTTTTGGTAATGATATGAAACAGGTTTATGCAACCCGCTGGTCTTTTGATAGATCGTTAATTGACTATGTGAGCAAATCAGTTGAGAGCATAATTATTCCCCACCCCTGGAAATATGATCATGATAGTTATAGAGAGAGTGAATTTAATTTGAGCTTTAATAAATATTATAATAGAATGCCTCATTTTGGAGCATATTATGGGTATGAAGCAGTTCTGATTATAGGGGAGTTGCTGGCTGATGGAATTAGTTATCATTCAGAAGATATTAAGAATGAGTTAGAGTCAGGTCGGAGTTTTAATGGTTTGGAAGAGGGAGTGCGGTTTAATCGTTTTGGTGATGCCATTAGAAATATACACTTATATAGAATAGAAAATGGAGATTTTAGGAGGATTGATGACCGTTGATAGGTGGGGATAAAAATAGGTCTATTTCATTAACTTTAATAATCACTTTTTTATTACTTATTGGTATTCCTCTTTTAATAATTGCAGGTCTGGTATGGAGATATTCTATCTCAGAAACTACAGAGAATATCAATAAGCAAAATATGAATCTTGCCAGAAGTCTGGCCGGTCAAATAGATGGTTATTTTGAAGGTGCTGAGCAGGCGGCTAATAATATTGAAAATTATCTTGATAAAAATGATAGTATGGCTCAGAATATTGATTATTTAAATAATTTGCTAGAAAATAATGATAGATTAAAGAGTGTGGTTATAACAGATAACAATGGTAAGGTTCAGCTTGAAGCCCCATATAATCTTGGTATGAATAACTTATTAAAAAAACTACCTGAATTTAATGAAGATGAGTCTTTTTACTGGACTAATAGTTATATTTCACATAGAGATCAGGAACTGACAGCTGAGCTAGTTAAAGAGTTTGCTGTTGGCTATATTTTTTTAGAGATAGATTTGACAAAATTAAATCAGTATATCGATGGAATTACAGAGCAGCATGACTTATTTATCTTCGATCGGGAAGGTGTAGTTTTAGCAGGTACTAAAGCTGAACCGATTAAATCACAGGAAAACTTTTATAGATATGATTTTATACAGACTGCACTTAATGGAGAAGAAGTTGTTAGCAGAGATAATAGCCCGATTCATAATGATAGTCATTTAATTAGCAGCACTTACTTAGATCGACTTGGTTGGGCTGTTGCTGTATTTATGCCAGCTGATGAAGCTTATGGTTTGATAAATCAAACTTCCCAGATAATGATAATTGGAATAGTCATGACAATTATCTTAGGTTTATTAGTTGGTTGGAGAAACCTTAATTATATTACTAGACCTCTTAAAGAGTTAACTGAAGAAGCTGAAAAAATAGCTGCCGGGGATAGAGAGATTAATCTTATTAAAAATGGATATCTCGAGGTAAATCAATTAAGTGAAAGTTTTAAGACTATGGTGGAAGAAGTTAAGGAAAATGAGTTGGAGCTAAAAGAAAAGCAAGAAGAACTTCATGCCAGTTATGAGCAGTTAGAGGCTTTAAATGAAGAGACTACGGCTATGAATGAAGAATTAGAAGATTCCTATGAGCAGATTAATTATCAGGTTAAACAGCTAGAGAAGATAATAGATTTAACTGTTAAATTAAAAGTGTCTGAAGGAATTGAAGAGAATAAGTTTCTGAGAGATTTGCTTGATACTGCGATTCAAATAGTGCCGGAAGCTGATTATGGTGCTGTTTTTAGATATGACCAGGATTATGTTGAATTTGTTTCTACTATTGGACATGATTATGAGCTTTTAAAAAATATAAAGATAGATAAAGATATTTTTGAGCTTGGAAAAAAAGATGAAATTACTATTATTGATGCGATTTACGCTACAACAACTCCTTACTTGAAGGAACAGGATAGAGAGAATTATATTAAAGCATCTAAACCGATTAAAGAAACAATGACTTTCGATTTATATATTGATGGCGAAAAGAAGATTGGTTTAAGTCTTGATATAAAAAAAAGTAGTAATAAATCGTTTAATAAAAATTCTGAGAAATCAATGCAGGCTTTTCAAAATCTTGCCTCTGCATTTTATTCAATTCAATATTACAGTAAGTTGCAGTCAGAATTTCAGCGAGATATTTTGTCGGCTATGTTAAGTTTGTTATCTATTCATGATGAATATACAGAATCTCATTCACAGCATGTTGCAGAGTTATCCAGTCAGATTGCATCAGAATTAGGGCTTTCAAATAGGGATATAAAAGAAACTTACTGGGCCGGGCTTGTTCATGATATAGGAAAGACTTTAATTCCTGACAGGATATTAAATAAGAGGTCAGGTCTCGATCCTGAAGAATTTGAGGTGATTAAGAATCATCCTCGCTGGGGGTATGAGGCATTAAGGACTTCTTCCAGGCTTGAAGAGATAGCAAGATATGTTTTATATCATCATGAAAGAGAGGATGGAAAGGGTTATCCAGTGGGGCTTTCCAGTGAAGAGATTCCAATTGTTTCAAAGATACTAAATGTAGCGGATGCCTGGGATGCAATGACTTCAAAAAGATCTTATCGAGAACCGTTAGCTTACGAAAAAGCAAAAAATGAACTGGTAGCAAATACAGGCAGTCAGTTTTCAGAGGATGTTGTAGAAGTATTTTTAAAATTATATAAAAAAAATAAAAAACTTTAAGTTGCTAAAGAGTAGGGCATTAGGCCTTGCTCTTTTTAATTTTATATTAAAATAAGTGAATAAAACTCCCAATCAAGATTGACAAATAATCATGATTATGTTAATATAAATTTGATAAAAAAATAACATTCACAAAAATTGAGGAGGGAGGTGGAAAGATGTTAGCCGGGAAAAAAATTGCAATTTTAGGCGATA
>CAYONR010000170.1:0-3905 GCA_964405365.1 uncultured Halanaerobiaceae bacterium | reverse complement strand
TATATTGATATAGTATAAAAGCCTGGCCTTAATTGGCCAGGCTTCTTTGTGATTACATGTTTAAACTATAGAATATTTTAGCAGGGCTGTCTTTTTTTATTTTCTAATTATTTTAAAAATTATTATTAAAATTTATAAGAATTATTAATAGGCAATAAAGCATTGAATTTTTTAAAAGATAGGTTTTTAGTTTTAACATGATATGTTATAATTGATTAAAGATTTTTGAAAATATAGGAGGATTAATTGTGGAAGGACTTGAGAAGAGAGAGGTTATAGCATTATTTATTGCTAATTCGTTTTTGTTTTTCTTTCAGGGGATTACAAAATTTATATATGTTCCTCTGGTAACACCGATAGAGACTAGTTTCGAAGTAGGTTCGACTGAGGCAGGTTTATTGATAACTTTAGTATATTTAGGTTATGCTCTGGCTAGATTTCCTTCAGGGATACTGGCCGATATTTTTGGCTGCCCAAAGGTTATTGCTATAACTGGAATATTAATGTCTGCTTCACTTATGCTGGTTGGAATGTCACCAAATTATTTTGCGATGGCAGTATTTAGTTTTATAATGGGGGCTGCAACTGGTTTATATGTAACAGCAGGTTATTCATATTCTGTAATATTAGGCCAGGATAGATTTGAGACAGTTTCGACAGCCTTACTGGAAACATTTGGTGGGATCTCTGGTCTGGTTGCGCCACTATTTGTTGTTCTTATCTGGGAGACCATGGGTCTGCCTATATCTGCCTTATTTTTCATAATGGCAGCTGGCGCCTTACTGGCTTCAGTTATCTTTATCTGGCTGGCTAAAAAGAACAATCTGCTGTCAGCTGATAGTCGTAAGCAGGGTGGAGCCAGTAGTGAAACGGCTTCTCTGGCTGATATCTGGCCAAAAGTTAAAGGGACTCTGGCAATACTTAAAGAGCCGGCGATAAATCGGTTTATTATCTGGGCGACTTTAGTTGGTGGTTTTGGTGCCTTTGCAATTAAAGGTTTTGAGTCATTTATTCCAAGTTTTTTGCATAATCTTGGGGGATATAGCTTTAGTAATGCCAATCAACTTTTTACAATTGTCGCTATTAGTGGCTTAATAACAAAAATGGCTGTGGCCTGGGCTGCAGATAAATTCGGGAGTAAGCGGATCCTGTTTGTATTTTATATATTTAATTTTACACTTTTCTTTTATCTGACTACTGCTCCAGGACATATTGGTGTAATAGCAACATTAATTCTTTTTGGAATAACGTTTAAAAGCCATAATACAGTGATTAATTCTTATGTGCTGAAGGTTATGCCTAAAGAATATCAGGGGACAGGATTTGGCCTCTTCTCGACGCTGTACACGGCTATTTATAGTGCCGGAGCAGTCTTTACTGGTTTTGTTGCTGATCAGACCGGGAGTCTGGTAATTGGTATGCGGGCAGCTGTAATTGGAGTTATAATAGCTTTTGCCTGTCTGGCTTTATTTAAAGTCTTTGTAAAAGTTCAAGAACTTAAAGCTGCCGGCGGTAGACCTTAAGCTTGCGGCAAACCTTAATTTTAATGAAGTTATAAATATTAGTTATTTTTGGAGGTATATTTATGAGTTGTAGATTATGTGGGAGTAAAGAAGTTGAGCGGATAGAACCAGATGAATATCTCCACTGCTTAAACTGTGGATTTATTATGACTGAGCTTGGTGAACTGCCTGAGCCTGTTGAGGAAATTGAACGGTATGAGGAGCATGATAATAGTTTTAATAGTCCAGGCTATGTGAAGATGTTTCATGATTTTATAGAATGGGGACTTCGGGATATTCTTGCCGGTGTCGATACGGCTTTAGATTTTGGGGCAGGTCCTGGTCCGGTACTGGCAGAACTTTTAAGAGAGCATGGTATAGATGTTAGTTTATATGACCCGTTTTATTATCATTATCCAGAGCGGCTTAAAAAGAAGTATGATCTGATAACATCGACTGAAGTTTTTGAGCATTTGCATTACCCGGCAAAAGAATTAGGGGTCCTTGTTGAGGCCTTAAAGCCGGAAGCATATCTGGCAGTTATGACCCATTTCCATCCTGGCCCTGATAAGTTTGCAGGCTGGTGGTATAAATATGACGATACACATGTTGGTTTTTATAACCGGAAAACAATGGAGTGGATTGCAAAAAATTATGGAATGAAGATAATTAAGATTGGCGATCATAAACAGGTACTTTTTCAGAAAAAACGTGGATAAGTAGGTATTTATGCATATTTATGAACAAGTTATCCACTTTTTCTGTGGATAACTGAGAAAAGTTTGCAATAATTGTGGATAACTATTCAGAATTTGTTGAAAGGGGTTGTAAAGATGGTTAGCAGTCGTTATCTTGCCCAGGAACTTTTTGAGGGTTTAGGAAAGGAAGGCCAGAAAAAATTAGGTGCCGGTCGGGCACTTCTTGTTGGTTGTGGAGCTTTAGGTTCTGTTAATGCTGAAATTCTGGCTAGAGCCGGAATAGGTTTTTTGAGAATCGCTGATAGTGACCAGGTTGAACTGGCAAATCTTCATCGACAGTTTCTCTTTACTGAAGAAGATGCAGACATGTTTCAGCTTAAAGTTCATGCAGCTAAGGAATATCTGGCAAAGATTAATAGTGAGGTAGAAGTTGAGATTTATGATAGCCGTTTTAATTTAGATAATGGGGAAGAGCTGGCTGGAGATGTTGATTTAATAATTGATTGTAGCGATAACCCTGAAGCAAGGAATCATATTGATCAGATTGCTCGGAAGCTTGAAATACCCTGGATTTATGGAGGAGTTGTTGCTGCAATCGGCATGGTTAAATTTGTTGCTGCTGATAAAGGAGAATCGATTGGCAGCTGGTTTGATTTTGATTCTGGTTCAGAACTCTTTTCTCCCTGTCAGGATGGAATATTAAATACAACCCCGATGATGGTTGCCACTCTGCAGAGCACAGAGGCTATAAAGTATTTAAGTGGTAACCGTGATTTAATAAATAAAGATATTATCTATTTTGACCTCTGGAAACAGGAATTTGATAAGATAGAAATTGCAGATTAACTATTTGGAAAATTAATAATTGAAATCATCCTGGAAAGGAGAGGGATATTTTTTTCCTTCTGGCCTTCAGGATAGCCTAAACCATCCCACCGTTTATGGTGGGATTTTATATGTAATTTATAAATTTATCGGCTGAATAATTAATAAATCTTTCAGGTGAGATACCTGATTTATTGATAATCTCTATGGCAGGTTCAAAATGGCCGATATAATCATGAAAGTGAGCATCACTATTTAAGGCTAGAAGCAGGTCTGGATCATCTAAAGCCAGCTGGCAAAGCTTAATATCTTCATCTAAATTACCTCGATCAATACTTCTGCCTGGTGAATATGAGCTTGCGTTAATTTCTAGAATAACCTGGTGTTTGCTGGCTGCTTCGGCTATTTTTTCGATATTGACTGGATTGAAATTACTGACTGGGTGAGTTATCATATCGACGATGCCTGACTCGATTGCAGAGATAATGGCCCTGGTACAATCCTCTTTATAATCTCCGACATAAAGGGCGTCATCGTGGATTCCAGCAGCTATAAAATCCAGCCGATTTCTAAATTTACTGGCAAGGTCTAAATTGCCATCAGGACCGATATTGGCTTCAACGCCAGAAATTATTTTTACGCCATGTACTTTTTCTGGTAGAGCTTTTAAATTGCCAAAATGATAACTATGGCAGCTTCCTGGCATTTCTGGGCCGTGATCAGTAATTGCAATTAGTTCAAGTTTCTTATCTGCAGCAGCCTGAGCCAGTTCAGTTATTGTTGAATAGGCGTGGCCACTGGCAAGACTATGGATATGTAAATCAGCTTTTAAGTTTAACAAAGGTAAAACCTCCAATATATTAATAATAAAATAATTTAT
>CAYONR010000169.1:0-3945 GCA_964405365.1 uncultured Halanaerobiaceae bacterium | reverse complement strand
TTAAATTTAAATCAAATTCAGGACCTTCAAAACAGATCCTTTTTAAATCTAAATCTAATATATTTTCAGCACGATCGAAAAAATCAGCAATTTCAGGATATTCATTATAAAGCTCCTGACCCATGCCTACTTCCTGAGCACCCTGACCTGGAAATATAAACCCGATCTTACTCATGCTTTTCCTCCTCCATGGTTTGACAAGTTTTTACAAGCATATCTTCAGCTTCATTTATAATATTATTTATAATTTCTTCAGAAGTTAATATATTATTTATCAAACCAGAAATTTGACCTGCCATAACACTTCCGGTATCAACTTTACCTTCGCAGGCAGCTTCTCTTAAAGCTCCCTCGCCGACTTTTTCAATTTCCTCTTTTGTTGCAGATTTAGCTTCAAGTTTATCTAACTTTCTGGTAAGAGTATTTTTAAGTGAACGAACAGGATGACCGGTAGATCTACCAGAAACAACAGCATCTCTATCTCTTGCTTTAATAATTCTCTCTTTATATTCATCTGAAGCCTGACATTCCTCAGAACAGACAAATCTAGTTCCTAGCTGAACAGCCTGAGCACCTAAAAATAACGATGCTAGTAAGCCACGGCCATCTGCAATTCCTCCAGCAGCAATAACAGGAACATCAACAGAATCAACAATCTGCGGAATTAAGGTCATTGTTGTCAGATCTCCGATATGACCTCCAGCCTCATTTCCTTCTGCTATCACAGCTGAAATCTTCATTCTAGCCATTCTTCTGGCGAGAGCTGATGATGAAACAACAGGAATTACTTTACATCCAGCCGAGAGAAACTTATCAATATATTTCCCAGGATTCCCGGCACCAGTTGTTACCACAGGAACTTCTTTCCTGGCAACCAGATCTACTACTTCATCTACATAAGGAGATAATAGCATTACATTTACTCCAAATGGTTTATCAGTTATTTCTCTAACCTTATCAATCTCCTGTTCAACTATATCAGCCGGCGCATTACCTGAACCAATAACTCCTAAACCGCCAGCTTCCGATACAGCTCCAGCAAGTTCTCCTGTAGCTACCCAGGCCATTCCCCCCTGGATTATCGGATATTTTATATCTAATATATCACAGATATCAGTCCTAAAAAAACTATTCATGATCTTAACCTCCCTGATTCCACTCAAGTACAGCACTAGCCCAGGTTAAACCTGCTCCAAATGCAACAAGAACCAATATATCTCCATCTTTTATTCGATTACTTTCAACCGCTTCCGCAAGTGCTATTGGAACAGAAGCACTAGAAGTATTGCCATACTCAGGTAAATTAACTATAACATTATCTTCATCTAATTTTAATCTTTTAGCAGCTGCAGAAATAATTCTTGTATTGGCCTGATGAGGCACAAAAAAGTCAACATCTTCAGGCTTTAAACCAGCTTCCTCTAATACTTTTAAAGAAGCAGACCCCATCTTCTTTACTGCAAAACGGAAAACCTTATTACCTTCCATGGATATAGTATGTCTATTGTTCGCAACGGTCTCTTCACAGGCAGGCATTAATGAGCCTCCGGCTTCTTGATAAAGGCTATTACCACCACTACCATCAGAACCAAGATGAGTAGCTAATATGCCACCTTTATCACCTGTTTGAAGTACAGCAGCACCAGCACCGTCACCAAATAAAATACATGTCCCTCTATCTTTCCAATTCACAATTTTTGACAGAGTTTCAGCACCTATTATTAAAACATTTTCATATTGTCCTGATTCTATAAACTGTGAACCGACACTTAAAGCATATACAAAACCAGAACAACCAGCTTCAAGATCAAAAGCAGCTGCATTTTTAGCACCTAATTTATCTTGAATTAAACAGGCAGTAGCAGGAAATGCCATGTCTGGAGTTACAGTTGCAACAATAATTAAATCAAGCTCTTCACCTGAAAGCTCTGCATCAGCTAATGCCTCTTTAGCAGCCTTTAATGCCAAATCAGATGTCGGCTGATCATCTGCTGCTATATGTCTTTTCTCAATACCTGTTCTTTGTTTTATCCATTCATCACTAGTATCTACCATTTCTTCTAAATCAAAATTTGTTAAGATTTTTTCCGGCACATATTTACCAACACCGGTTATTACAGCTTTTTTACTCATTAATTTTCACCATCCCTGGCGATCTCAGATTCAATCTCCGCCACCACCTGCTCCTTAATGGTATCCCGAGCAACTCGAATAGCATTATAAAAAGCAGTAGCATCTGAACTCCCATGGCCAATTATCACAATTTCGTTAAGGCCTAATAAAGGAGCACCGCCATATTCTCTATAATCAACCTTGTTTTTCATCGCTTTCAAATTATCTTTAACTAAAAATGCACCTAATTTACTCTTTATATCTGAAGTTAAAGCATCTTTCAATAATGAAAACATGAACTCTGCCAAACCTTCAGTTGTCTTCAGAATCACATTACCAGTAAATCCATCGGTAACTATAACATCATAATCTCCAGTAAAAATATCACGGCCTTCAATATTTCCAGCAAAATTTTCGATTCTTATATCATTATCAATCAACTCATAAGCCTCATTTGCAAGCTTACTTCCTTTACCTTTTTCTTCACCAACATTCATCAGGCCAATCTTTGGCTTATTTCTTTTAAGTATTTTTTTAGCATATATTTGTCCCATTAGAGCAAATTGCTGAAGATAATCTGGTTCTGCATTCGCATTAGCTCCAGCATCTAAAATTAAAGTCGGTTCTTTTTCAGTTGGAAATAAAGTGGAAATTGCTGGTCTTTTAATTCCTTTTAATCTTCCTACTTTTAAAACCCCTGCAGACATTGCAGCACCAGTACTTCCAGCAGCTATTAATGCCCCTGCTTCGCCATTTTTAACTAATTCAGAAGCCACCACAATCGATGAATCTTTCTTTTTTCTTATAGCCCTGGCAGGAGCATCTTCCATGGTAATTTCTTCATTTGCATTTATTACATCTATCCTATCTTTTTTATAATTTGCAGAATCAAGATAATCAAAAATTAAATCCTCTTTTCCTACAAGTTTTAAAGTGATATCGTTAAAATCATTTATTGCCTTTAAAGCTCCTTTAACAACTGCTTCTGGAGCATTATCTCCACCCATTGCATCAATAGCAATTATCATTATAAGACCTCCGAATAATTTTTATTATTATAAAAACTAATTTTTACTTAACTTCCTATAATTATATATAAAAACAAGGCCTTATGCAAATAATTTGATTTTAAACAGAATAAAATTATGTAAGAAAAAAGACCTGCAATAGATGCAGGTCTAAACTAACGAATATTAGTTTGAGGTGATTTCTTTACCTTTGTAATGTCCACACTCAGGACATACCCGGTGAGGAAGAATTTGTGCTGTACAATTTGAACATTCTATCAAGTTTGGAGACTTCAATTTCCAGTGAGTTCTTCTCTTTCTCTTTCTGGATTTAGAAGTTCTTTTCTTTGGTACTGCCATTACAAAAACACCTCCTTTATTTCAAAACCTAATCAGTTATTCCTGATCATACAATTCTCCAAGTTTTTCTAACCTTGGGTCAATATCTTCTTTTTCGCAGTCACAACTTGATTCATTTAAATTCTGACCACACTGACTGCATATACCTTCGCAATCAGGGCTGCATATAGCTTTACTTGGAATCGTTAAAATCAGATTTTCTTTAAGCTTATCACTTAAATCCACATGAGCCAGATCATCAACTTCACTTTTTTCAATGATAAATTCCAGATCAGTCTCAAAAGAATAATTAAATATATCAAGACATCTAGTACAGGCTAGTTTATAACTACCTTTTAACTTGCCAGTAAAAACAAATTCATCTTCATCAGTATAAATATCAACTTTAACATCAAACGACTCAATTATACTAATCTCCCTCTGAAAATAATCGATATCTTCAGGAAGATACTCTCCAGTTATAGTA
>CAYONR010000168.1:0-3953 GCA_964405365.1 uncultured Halanaerobiaceae bacterium | reverse complement strand
GGATTATTATGGAAAATAAAGTGGATTTTATAACAAGTGCTTTTTCTACAGATGGATATCCCAATCATCAGTTTCCTGAGGTTGCTTTTTCCGGGAGATCTAATGTTGGCAAGTCGTCATTAATAAATATGGTGCTTGGAAGAAAGAAGGTGGCCAGAACTAGTTCTACACCAGGTAGAACCAGGTCGATTAACTTTTTTAATATCGGTGATCGCTACTGTCTGGTTGATCTGCCAGGTTATGGGTATGCTAAAGTCCCTCAAAAAATAAAAGATAGCTGGAATGAGTTGATAGATCATTATCTTCATTATCGAAAGAATTTAAAAGGTCTGGTACAGATAATCGATGCCAGGCATAAGCCTTCTGAAGAGGATATGATGATGATTGATTGGTTGAAGGCTACAGATATTGAATATATTATTGCTGCTACTAAGGTTGATAAATTAAAGAATAAGGATTTTGTGAAGCAGAAAAAGAAATTGCCTGAACTTTTGGGTGTTGAAACTGATAAGATTGTTTATACTTCGGCTAAAGAGAGAACTGGTCGGAAGCAGGTATTAGGATTTATTGATAATGTTATTTAATTGATATAAGGGGTAGATCTGATGTCTACAGATAATAAAAGTTATCAGCGTTCTTTTGCCAGTATTTATGATCAGGTTATGTCTGCTGTTCCCTATGATTTCTGGTATGAATATATTAAGCTGCTCTTAGAATTTCATGGGGTTGGACCACCTGAGAAGGCGCTGGAACTTGGCTGTGGAACAGGAAATATGATGGTGAGGTTTCTAAATGAAGGAATCAAGGTTGATGGACTTGATGGTTCTCAGGATATGCTTGATGAGGCTGAAAAAAAAGTAAAAAATTTTGAGATTGAACCTGATTTTTATCATCGGGATTTTCTGGAGATACCCAGAGATAATAAATATCAACTGGTTTATTCTGTTTTTGATAGCTTGAATTATCTGCTTGAGTTAGAAAAGTTAGAGAAGGTTTTTGATTCTGTTTATGAAATTATTGATAAATCAGGTGTTTTTATCTTTGATCTTAATACTGAAGAACGGCTGGCAGCAATTAAACCTGGGACTACTACTTTTCAGGAAGATGATTTTTTATGTTACTGGCAGGATATTGTTGACCCTGAAGAGGCTATTTGGCAGGTTAATCTGCTTATTCAGAAGCGGAATGATAGTGGTTATTTTGAAGAAACCCACGTTGAAAAAGGCTATAACCCATATAGAATAGTGAAAACTTTAAAAGAAGTAGGATTTGAGTCAGTATTTTTTTATCGGGCCAATTATTTAGTTGAAGGTAGACCTACAGATAATAGGGTTTATTTCCTTGCTTTTCCTGAGAAAGTTTTGAAACCTGTTTTAATAGAAAAATTATATTATAAATTGAAATTATTTTATCTTCGAAAAGTTATGATATAGAATTTTACAGGAGGAATATAATGAACAATAAATATTTAACTGGAATTTCGATAGTTATAATTATTGGTATTCTTGTTTTTGGCTTTTTTATGCAGAATCAGGAAGAAGAACCGCCGAATGTTGCAGATACAGAAGTTGAAGAATATCAGGATACTAAGATGATGCTTGATACGATAAATACTATCAGGACATATGGTCCTGATGGTGAGGAAGCAGTTGATGGTGCTTTTGAGAGGGTTAGTGAGATTGATAAATTATTTAATATATATGATGAAGACAGTAATGTCTCGAGAATTAACCGAGAGGCTGGCCAGGGACCAGTAGAAATTGAAGATCACACTTATACTATATTAGATAGGGCTATTGAATATGCTGAATTAAGTGGAGGAGCCTTTGACCCTTCAATTGGAGCTTTAATTAAATTATGGGGTTGGGGAAGTGAAAATGGTCCTTCTGTTCCAAGTCAGGAGGAGATTGAAGCTACACTCCCATTAATCAATTATGAAAATATTAATCTAGATAGTAATGCTCGGACTGTTCAGTTTAATCAGAGTGAGATGATGATTGATTTAGGAGCTATTGCTAAAGGTTATGCCGGTGAACTTGCCTCCAATCATTTAGAAGAGGCTGGAATTGAAGTGGCATTTGTTAATTTAGGAGGGAATATTGTTCTTTTAGGTGATAAGCCTGATGGATCTCCCTGGAGGATTGGAGTGCAGAATCCGAGATCTGACAGAGGAGAGTTGATGGGGCTTGTTGTTGCTGACACAGATTATTATGATAATCGCCTGGCGATTGCTACATCTGGAGATTATGAACGATATTTTGAAGAGGATGGGGAATATTATCATCATATTCTAAATCCTTTTACTGGCCTATCAGTTGATAACGGGATTGCCAGTACTACAATAGTTGCTAATGATCCTGTAATGGCAGATGCGCTATCTACCGGGATTTTTGTGCTTGGGCTTGAGGATGGACTTGAGCTAGCTGAAAGCATAGATGATTTTGAGATAATATTTGTCACAGATGATAAAGAGGTTCATCTTAGCTCTGGGCTAATTGACAATTTTGAAGTCCTGGATGATGAATTTGAGATATTTGAATTATAGAATTGGACTCCCCCCTGGTGGCAGGGGGGTTTGTATTTTTGCTAGTTTTCAATATCTTTAATTGTCATATTCTTTAGTTTTTCTTCAATACTCTGATTGAAGATTTGATGGATTTTTTCTATCTCTTTATCTGAATAGATGGCTTTAGATTCAGGATTATTCTTTAAAATTATATTCTGATAGACTGACCAGAGTGATATATTTTCCAGATTAGTTAATGGGATATATCTATTATTTTCTGTTTTGGTTATATAATTTGTTTTTAGCATCTCTTTTAAGGTTTTCTCTATTGTAGTTATTGGTAGGTTGATTTTTTCAATTATCTCACTATATTTTGTGCCAGGCTTATCTTTATCCTGGAAGTTTTTATAGATCACATATAGTATGGCAATAGGTAGAAGATGCTGGAGTTCTTTATCTTCCTGGCGATTGCTGCCAATGAAATTAAGATTTGAACGGTAATTTACAATATATGATATTATAGCTCCGATAAGGACTATTAACCAGATTAGATATAGCCAGACTAAGAATATTGGTATTATAGTCAGGGAACCGTAGATTTGATCATAACTGATAAAATGTCTTGTATAGATTCCATAGAGATTCTTACTAAAAATGAATAAGATACCGCTGGTTAATCCTCCTGTAATCGCAGCAATAGGTTCGACTTTAGTGTTAGGAATAAAATAATAAGCGATAATAAATATTATAAAATTCATGCTAAATGTTATCCAGTCAAATATTCTACTCTGTTCTATTGGGCGATCTGTCATCTCGGCTGTTAAATAGGTTTCTAAGAAAGTAAAGGAAAGACTTATTAATAAAGTGATGACAAATGTTCCCAATGTGATAAAGGTCCAGAAGGCGACAAATCTTTTGAAAAGATCCCGGTGTTTTTCGACGCCCCAGATTTTATTGAAGGTGATTTCAACCCTGGCTAGAAGAAAGATTACTACTAAAACTAAAGTCAAGAAACTTATGATTCCGAGCTGTTCAATATTAATTCCAGTTACATAACCTTCAAGGATATTAATTAAGGTTTCTCCAGTACCGGCGGCTAAGTTATTTAAGATTATAGTTCTAAATTCTTCAGTTATATTTTCAAGCCCCCCGAAGAAATTAAAGAGAGTCATGATATAGAATGAAAAGATCAGGAATGGGATTATTGATAATAGAGTTGTATAGACAAGGCCCATGGCATGGGTGAAAATTTCATCTGCTTTTGCTTTCTGATAGATTTTGATGAAAAATAATTTCCAGTTATAATTTATCAACTTATTATATAAGTCTTTTAAGCTATTTAACATTGCAAACCACCTCAACTGTCTTTAATTATTTCGTATTATATATAATTATAGATATAACTGAAAAGACCTTTTTTCAACTTTGTGAAATTTGTTAAGAAATA
>CAYONR010000167.1:0-3956 GCA_964405365.1 uncultured Halanaerobiaceae bacterium | reverse complement strand
AATTTATAGATCTAATTCTCTTCTCAATAATTCAGGAGGTAATGAACCAGCTTTTAAAATATTATCATGAAGTTTCTGGAGTGATAAATCTGGCTCTTTCAAGCGATAATCTTCAATAATCCTGGTTATCTCTCTTTTCCCCATTAAATAGGACTGGGGCTGAGTCGGTGAAGTAGTATACCTTATTACTTCAGTTCTTGCATCATCTCTTTCAAGACGACATTTATCAACTAGAAAATCTACTGCTGAATCAACAGACATATCCTGACAGTGAAGCTTTACATCTAATATTATCCTGCCTGCCCTCCAGAGCTGATCTGAGAGCCGACCTAACTTCTGAATAGGCTGATTAATATAACCTAAATCCTCCATCATACTCTCGCAATAAAAAGCCCAGCCTTCAACAAAGAGAGTAGATAAGTAAGACCCCAGCTTTCTAATATTGCTATTCTCAATTTTAGCCCAGGTCAACTGAAGATGATGACCAGGATACCCTTCATGAAGGGTAGTTATCGGTAATTTAGCATTATAATGCCCCTTTAATTTTGACTCCTGCTGTTCTTCAGTTGCATTCATATCGACTGGAGTAACTAAAAACAGCCCCTCAAGTCTATCAGCAAAGATCTCTGGCTGGATATAAGCTGCATATGGGATTATCGGCCTTAAATATCCTGGTGTCTCAATTATTCTTAAGCTTTCTGCTTCCGGGATTGTTGCAATACCCTGTTCTTCAACAAAGTTTCTACTTGCCTCCATCGATTCTCTATATTTATCCAGAAGTTCATCAGCTGAAGGATGATCTGATTTAGCCTCTCCTAAAATCTGATCAACTGATTTTCCTGGATCAATCTGCTCTGCCAATTTTTCTAAAGCCATCTCTGTCTCAGCAAAGATTTCTTGACCAATTTCTAGCAGTTCAGAAGCATCATAATCAACTAAATGATTCTCCTTTAACAGCTTATTGAAATATTCTTCTCCAACTGCAAAATCCCCTTTAGCTTTATGGCCAAGCTCATCTTCAAGGTAAGACTGAAAATCAACTGCCGCTCTTGCTGCTTTCTCACCAACTTTATCAAAATCATCTTTTAACCCAGGAACCTCATCACCTGCAATTCCAGGCAATAACTCTGTAAATAATCCTGGCGCCATTTTTAACTGCTGCAAACTCAAATCTATCCAGACTGGTGGGACCATTTCAGGAACTAAATTCTTTTTAGCCTGGGCAAGTAAATCTGGCACCTGTTTCATTCTCTCTAAAGCAGCCTTAAGCCTTACCTCTATTGGAGCAAAATCTTTCATAATCAATGACATAATTCCAGAAAATACTTCATCAAGATAATTATTTGGATTCTTCTGATAGGGATGATTATTTTTATGATCCCTGATCAATGATTTTAATAACTGCCTCAAAAGAATATAATCTATCTCTGCCTCTTTACTAAAGGAAGCTCTATCAAAACTTTTAAGCTCCTCCAGTTTAGTTTCTAGCTTTTCATAAAAATCCCAGATTGACTGTTCACTATAATCAGCAAGTAAATCATCCTGCTCATGAACACCTAATTGGGTAGCAACAACTGGCCAGCGTTCCATAAAGCTATCAATTATCTCATCACCAAACCGATAAAATTCTTTTTCACCCATTACTATTCCTCCTTTTTATAGCCTTTAAGAGTATAAAGTCCCCAGCTAAATGACATAATACCAACACCAATAAAGATTACTTCCAGCTCAGTAAATATCAAAATAAGACCTAATAAAAACGGTGATAAGGTCATTCCAATAAATTTCATGGTATTAAAGACAGAGATTACAAGACCTGCAATTTCAGGTGGTGGAAGTTCTGTAGCCCGATTGTAAATTGTAGGTGAGACAATACCCATGCCTGTACCATAAATAATAAAACTGAGACTGACCAGATAACTGCTATTCGGCCAGAACGGTAACAGTAGAAAACATACTCCAATCAAAAAATAACCTAAAGTTGAACGCTGGCGCCAGTTTAAATATTTAGCTATAAAACTTGCCCTGGAAGATAAGATAGCACCAAATAAACCCTGCAAAGATATAGCAAGTCCAGAGAAAAACTCTGAAAATCCATGGCCTATAACAAGATAGATCGGCAAAAATGTAATCAAGGCATATAGCATAAAATAAATAGTCAATGAATGAATCATAATATCTCTGATTTTAGCAATCTTAAAAATATCCAGTAAAGACTTAAAATATTCTAAAGGAGAGTTTTCAATATCTGAATTACTCTCAGTAGATGGATCCTTATTTATTAATGGCGATGTCTCTGGCAATTTGAACAAAAATATAAGGCCAAGAATAATTGAAAGTCCATAAACTGCAAAAACCAATCTCCAGTCAATTGAAGCCAGAAACCCTCCTAAAGATGGAATTATGACAGCACCAATAGAAATGGCCCCTGTTAGATAGCCCATCAATTTCAGTTTCTCATCTCCAACAAATAGATCCTTAAAGATTGTCATAGCAACAGGTATTAACCCGGCAATACCTATTCCCTGTAAAAATCTCATAATTAGCAAAATAGCATAATTAGGAGCAAGTATAATAACTAACCCCCCAATCCCATCAATAAAAAGACAGGTTAATCCAACTTTGCGACGACCTATTTTATCTAAAAAATAACCGATAAAAGGTAGACTTACAGCTGCTGCAAATGTATAAAGACTTAAAACCAAGCCAATATTACCTTCTGAAACTGAAAAAGCTGTAGCAATTGCCGGTAAGGCTGGAGCTATTAAACCTCCACCCATAACCCCGAATGCACCCATTATTAGAACTAATATTATTATGTAGTCTGGAATAAAACCCTGCTTTGTCTCCAAAAATATCTCTCCTCTAATTACACTATATATGATTGCACTGCGAAAAGTCTAAAATAATTCAAAACGAACTTAATTCACGAAAATATTACTAAAACAAAGCCTTTAAATCTGGGCATCCATGCTTAAATATGATATAATTAGAGTATCATAAAGCTATGGAGTGATAATCGTGTTTAAGCCCTTTGAAGAAGATAAAAATGTTGCTTTTGGAGATTTTGACTTCAATTTACCCCAGAGTCTGGTCGAAGAACTTGAACATGGCTGGGCTGGCAAATTCAAAACACATATTTTTGATAATATTGATGAATATAAATTTGCTGACATGTATTCTGAAGATAATGGTAGACCAAACTTTCCTGTTAAAATTATCGTCTCATTGGAAATACTAAAACATCTTTTTGATATCAGTGATAAAGAACTTTTAGAATCATTTCACTGTGATATCCGTTTTATGAAGGCGGTTGGATTAAAAAGAGCTGGACAATTAACACTTGGTTTAAGGACTATCTATGATTTTAGAGAAAATCTGGTTGATTACATGACTGAAACAGGTGAAAATGCTCTAGATGAAATTTTTGATGAACTTCTGGCTGATTTTATTGAGGCTGCAGATCTTGACACTGATATTCAGCGTATGGATTCCACTATGGTAAAGGCCAATATAAAGCATCTTTCCAGAATTCAGCTAATGCGTAAGGTTTTTGAGAATTTTGTTAGAAATTTATCTGATTCTCAAAAAAATAGAATTCATAAAAATATTCTTCAGATTCTTGATGATAGTTTTTCCAACTATCTACACAACCATAAAAAACAGGACATTCTAAATAATTTAGTCGGCAAATTAAATTCTGTTAAACAGCTATTTAAAAATGATGACAGTATCAATGACACTGAAGTTTATCATCACCTAGTCAGAGTTGTAGAAGAACAGTCAATAGAAACCAGTTCCCAGCTTAAAGCAAAAGATGATGCTGATATAGAACCATCAAGTCTGCAAAATCCAAATGATAACTGATGTATCTTTAGAAACCAATATTAACAGTGACGTTAATTTTTTAAATAACCGACTTGAAAATATCAATCAGAAAGCCCCACTTAATAAAC
>CAYONR010000166.1:0-3977 GCA_964405365.1 uncultured Halanaerobiaceae bacterium | reverse complement strand
TTATTCATTCGGCATTTCCATCAATTACTGCTGGCGCAACATCATATGCTATGGTAGGAATGGGAACTGTATTTGCAGGTGCAACCCATGCACCGCTTACAGCTATAATTATTATCTTTGAAATGACCCATGACCCTTTAATAATTTTGCCACTAATGTTTTCCTGTAAGTTTAGCTCTTTTATAGCCAAACAGTTTCAGGAAAATAATATCTATTCAACAAAGTTACTTAATAGAGGTATAGATATTGAAACAATTGAAGGCAGAAATGTTCTAGGCACTATTAAAATAAAAGAATTAATGACAAAAAATGTTGTTACAGTAAAGAGTAATATGAAAGTTACAGCAGCTAAAAAGATTTTCCAGGAGACTTTATTTAATTATGTGCCAGTAATAAACTATGATTCAGGATATCTAGAAGGGATGCTTGGATATAAAGGGATTGTAAGTCATCTTGAAAGAGATTGTGATGGGGAATGTTTAGTTAATGATGTCATGATTAGTCCATTTGTAAGGATATCTGAAGATAAGAGCTTATTGAAAGCTTTAAAAACTATAGAAGAAAATGAAATTGATCTTATACCAGTGGTTTCTGAAGAAGATAATAATAAGCTTGTTGGTCTTTTAACTAAAAGTGATATATTAAAGGCTTATCACCACTGGGAAATAGCTTAAAATTGAAAAATAAATTACTTAATAATTTACTTTAATGCTGCAAAACTTTAAGATGTATGATATTATTACATTGATTAATATCAAGATTATTTGTTTGATTTTTGATTTAATAAATTTTTATTATTTTGCAGGGGGAGTTAATTTATGGCTGATAAGTCGAATAATGAGTTTCAAGCTTCAGGAGAATTAGCAAAAGAATTGGGGCTAAAAGAAGCTTTAACAATAGGTGTTGGAACTATGGTGGGTGCTGGAATATTTGTTTTACCAAGATATGCAATTGAAATGGTGGGTCCAGGTGCAATTTTCACTTATATTCTGGCAGGAATTATCTGTATTATAACAGCGAGTAGTATAGCAGAGCTTGCCACTGGAATGCCCAAAAGTGGTGGTACTTATTATTTTCTTTCCAGGTCCTTAGGAAAATTTGCTGGAACTATATCAGGCCTTTCATTATGGTTAAGCCTAACATTTGCTGTATCTTTTTATCTTTTAGGTTTTGGAGAATATTTGGCATTGTTTATACCGGTTAATGAAACTATATTAGCTTTAATAGCAGGTGCATTTTTTACTTATATTAATTATATCGGGGCAAAGGAGACAGGGAAGACGCAAAATATAATAGTTGGAATTTTAGTTCCTATTTTAGTAGTATATGTTATTTGGGGATTTTTAAATATTGATAGAGTTCTCTGGCAGCCATTTTTCCCTGAGGGGACAGGAGCTATTATACCTGCAACTGCAGTTATTTTTGTTTCTTTTTTAGGTTTTGAACAGATAGCTTCTGTTGCAGAAGAAATTAAAGATCCAGGCAGAAATCTCCCCAAAGCAATAATGGGATCAGTGGCAATTGTAACAGCTATTTATGTACCAGTAATTCTTGTAATGACAGGTGTTATACCTGTTGGAGAATTAATAGTTCTAGATACCCCGGTTGTTGATGTTGCTAGAGTATTAGCTGGAGCTTTTGGTGCTGCAGCGATAACATTTGCTGCTCTTTTAGCAACAGCTTCATCGGCAAATGCAAGTATTATGGCTTCATCTAGAATAAATTTTGCTATGGGCAGAGATAGTATCTTTCCTGGCTGGTTAAATAAGATTCATCCAGAATATTTAACACCTTATCGGCCGATAATAGCTACTGGTTTGTTATCTCTGGTTTTATTATTAACAGCTGATGTTGAAGCGCTTTCTTCATCGGCAAGTGTGTTAATGCTTATAAATTATGCTATTATTAATCTGGTTGTAATTGTTATGAGAGTTGCTCCTCCAGAAGGATACTCACCTACCTATAGAGCATTTGGTTATCCCTTTTTACAAATAGTTGCAGCACTGGCATCTCTATTTGTAATTATTAATGCCAGTTTCTTTGCTCAAATGGTTGCAGTTTCATTAATTATTCTTGGAGTTATCTGGTTTTTTGTCTGGGCTAAAAGCCATGCTAATATTAAAGCTGCTGTTAGTGACTTTCAGTTTTCAGCAATTTTACAGAGAGAAACTCCTGAAAAGGTAACTTCACCTCAATCAAAAACAGGTGTTATTTCAGGTTCTAGAAAGAAATCTAAAACTCTTCCAGAGACCTTACATGTTTTAACACCGCTGGCTAATCCTAAGAGTGAATCATCTTTGCTAAATATTTCAGGTATGTTAGTTAGCAATTCACCTGGAGCAGGAGAGATAACCGCTTTAAATATCTTTGAAATACCAGAACAGGCTCCACTTGATTTAATTCAAGAAGATGGTGAAGTAATGCAGAAAGTCAGAACTATTCAACGTTCAATTATGAATATCGCCCTTGATTTTGGTGAAAAACAGGGCATATTAATTAATCCCAGGGTTGTTTATTCAAGAGATAAATATCCAACCCTATTGAATATTATAAAAAATGAGCAGATTGATTATCTTCAGATGGGCTGGCATGGCGAGATGAGTTTAACAAAATTACGGCGAAGTTTTGTAAATAGTATTGTTAGAAATGCAGAATGTCCAGTCGGAGTATTAAAGAATAAAGGTCTGAAAAAAATAGATGATATTCTTGTTCCATATCGAGGTAGTGAACATGCATATTTTGGTGTTGAGATGGCTCTCAGATTAACATCTAATCCAGGTAAAAAAGTTACAATACTACGGGTTATTAAACCAGGTGTTGATCCAGAAAAAGATAGAGAAGCAGCAGAAAAAGAACTAGCACCTTTATTTGATGAAAGATCTAATTTTGAAATAAAAGTTATAGAAGCAGAAAGTGTTGTTGATGGAATACTATCTCAAATAAGTCAAGATAATTATGATTTAATGATTATTGGGGCATCAAAAGAATGGAGATTCAAGAATTTATTATTTGGTTCGATTCCTGATTTAGTAGCTGAAGAATCAAATTGCTCAGTGCTTATGGTTCGCCAGTTTGGATCTCAGTTAGAGCTAGCAGAAACAAATCTTGAAGTTCATTTTGAAGAGACAGAAGAAAGCCCACAAAAATTATAAGGGGAGGCAAACCATATGGACATTAGACATTCAGAGATTCCTCGGATAGGCCATAAATATACATTAGAAACAAATGATGGATCCCAGGCAGTTATAATATTTTATAGATCTGGGAGAAGGGAGTTCTATTTTGCCAAGCAGAAAGGTGATGAACCTAACCTTGCCCTTGAGTTAAATGATGAAGAAGCAAGGGTAATGGGAGCTCTTTTATTAGGTGTAGATTATGAGGCCGATAAAAGTTGTATTGATCCTAATATAAGTGATAATATGGCAGTTGAGTGGGCCGAATTATCTCCAGAATCTGAATTGGCAAATCAGAGTATTGTTGAATTTGAAGTAAGAAGCAGAACAGGTGTTACAATTATTGGTATTAAAAGAGGAGAAAAAGTAATCAGTAGTCCTGATATTACAAAAATATTACAACCAGGGGACAGATTAATGGCTACAGGAACTGAAGAAGATCTAAAGATATTCCAAAAAATCTGTCGTGGCAAAGAATAATGCTAACATTAGATTACCCAATACTTTTAGATATTGGAATTAAAACATTTATATTTGCACTTGTTCTGCTTGCCTGTTTAAAATTAAAAATTACTACAGTTCCTATTTTTATAGTGGTTGGACTGGTAATGAGGCCGATCTTAATTCAGGATGGGGTACTTTTTGGAATAGCAGAGACTGGAATTGTCCTTTTGTTTTTTCTGTTAGGTCTTGAATATCCAGTTGATAAAATGATTCAGATTGCTAAAAAAATCTGGTTTGGTGGGCTATTGGATATTGGTTTAAATCTTGTTTTGCCAACGATTATCGCTCGTTTCTTTGGTT
>CAYONR010000165.1:0-4019 GCA_964405365.1 uncultured Halanaerobiaceae bacterium | reverse complement strand
AAAATTCCAAAATGGAGGGATTAAATTGGAAGAGTTATTAATTGTTTTAAATAAGGATGAAGATACAATTTCAGTTGTAGATATTGAAAAGAGAGAAGAAGTAAAAAGGATCAATGTTTCAAGAAACCCCCATGAAGTTGTTATAACTCCTGATGGTAGCAAAACTTATGTAACCTGTTCACTTGGTAATAAGATTAATATTATTGATAATAATAATTTTGAGATAATAAAAACTATAGAGCATGAAGATTTTAATTTTCCCCATGGAGTTGATTTAACCCCAGATGGCAGGAAGTTATATCTCGCTTCTACCTATAGCAGTATGTTTTATATTATTGATACAACTAAAGATGAAATAGATAAAGTACTCCCTACCTATCAGGATAAGTCTCATATGGTTACAATAACCCCTGATGGCAAGAAAGCTTTTATTGCTAATATTGGTAGTGATAATATATCTGTAATTGATACTCAAACTGAAGAATTGATAAATCATATACCGGTAGGTGGCGGTCCTGAAGGGATAGCTGTTCATCCAGAAAAAGATCATCTTTATGTAGCCAACCAGACAGATAATACTCTTTATACACTTTCTACTGAAAATTATGAGATATTAGAGAAGAGAAGACTTGGTACCGTTCCTATTAGAATAGTTTTCTCACCAGATGGAAAGTACGCTCTTATTCCTAATAGGCAATCTAATGATTTATCAGTTATTGAGACAGAATTTTCAGGTCAGGGAGAGATAAAACCCTGGGAGATCAAAAGAATTCCAGTCGGGGTCTGGCCAGGAGGAACAGTCTTTAATGAGAAAGGTGATTTAGCTTTTGTAGCGAATAATAAAACCAATGATATTTCGATTATTAATATGGAAACTTTAGAGGAGATTGAAGAGAGAATAGATGTAGGGATTCATCCAGATGGAATGGCCTATTTAAATAGATAGAATATAGATAGGGGGTTGCTTCCTATGTATGAGATTAAGATTAATGGTATAACTTTGGAAATTGTTAAGGGTAATATTGTAAGTCAGCCTGATCTTGATGCAGTAGTTAATGCTGCTAATGCAGAGCTGAGAATCGGCGGAGGGGTTGCAGGTGCTATTCATAGAGCAGCCGGGCCAGAGCTTACAGAAGAGACGCAACCTTTAGCTCCAATAAAACCTGGTGAGGCAGTAATTACTGGTGGTCATAATCTTGATAATAACTATATAATTCATACATTAGGGCCGGTATATGGCCGGGAATTTTTTTTATCTTCTTTATTTTGGAGATAATAATAAATAGCGCCACTAACAAAAACTAAACCAGCAAGTACTAGCCAGCTATTATGGTAATGATCATAATGATCAGCTAAAAGCCCGAATAAAGGTGGGCCAACTACTACGCCGGTTCTTAGAAAGATAAGAGATAATCCTGAAGCTATTCCTGTCTGGTCTGGCCGTACTCTTTCTCCAACAACAGTAAAGTATAAACCACTCCAGCCAAAAGCAGTAAGGCCAAGCATAAATGAGATAGTAAGAATGATAAGACGGCTGCTGGCCAGGAATTCTCCAAAGAGGCCATAACTTAAGTTAAGCAGTACAATAATAAACATGATCAAAATAAAGCTAATAGTTCTATTGCCATTAAAGATAGAATCGCTAATCCAGCCCCAGAGAGTTCTTCCGATGATGCCTCCAATTTGAACAATTCCCAAGGCAAACCCGGCGAGAGCTGAACTATAACCTAGATCGGTGGTTAAAAATAAAGTATAATGGGCCGGGATAGAACCGACAGCTAAACCAAAGATAAGACCTAATGAACAGGCCAGCATTAGCTGTTTGTTTTTCAATAAGCTTAAAATATTGTCTTTAAAATTACTATCGGGGTTATCATTATTGTTGGCCAGAGATTTGTCAGGATTATAGGCTTTTTTAACATAGAATCCTAAAATTATTGTTAGAAGACTGGATATTAGAATTGCACCTCTCCAGCCCAGAGTTCCAGCTAAAATAGGTAGAAGGGCAGCTCCTGCAAAACCTCCAATGCCGCTACCTGAATGCATTATCCCCATAGAGATACCTCTATTTTCAGGGGTGACTTCATCCATGATCGATTTATTAACAGCCGGTGTAATTATGCTAAAGCCGATACCTGTTATAAATGCTAAGATCAGTATAATACTATATATTGGGGAGACTGTATGGGCCAGCATTAAAAACCCGATGCTAAAAATACCAAATAATAATGTTTTTTTTGAACCTATCTTATCCACTATATTACCGCTGAAGATTGCAACTACGGTGGCTGATAAAAACAAGAAGGTTGAATAGAGACCGGCTTCAGTTCTGGAGATGCCAAAGTCATCCTGGATAAAAGGCATTAATGCCTGGATGCCCTGAATATTGATAAATGCTCCCATATAACCGGTGGAAAGTATAAATAATAATTTCCATTGCAAGTTATCTTTAAGTTTAGTTATTTTGTTTAGCATATTCTAGATTGCCTCCTTTAACCAGTATACATTTATCGCAGTAAATCTTCAATATCATCTCTTATATTTAATATATCTTTAGACAGTTTACCCTTCCCCCCTCCTTCATCCTTGTATAATAATTCTAGAGATATAAAAGTATCAGGAATTATTGTAATTGATTTTACAACTGGTTATTTTTATAATAAGATAGATATGGAAATATAAAAATGAGGTGGATATAAATATGTCAGAACTAAAAGATGCAATAATTTTAAGTGATTTTGATGGGACAATTACAGTTGATGATACCAATAATGCAATCTTTGCTAATTTTAACCAGAGGGAATCAGAAGAGATCGTTGATCATTATCGTGATAATCAGGAGGAACTGGGAATTAGATGGCTTTTAGCTGAGCAGTATAGAAGTTTGGATATAACTAGGCAGCAGTTAAAAGAATTTGTGAAAGAAGAAATAGCTATTGAGCCGACTTTTTTTGATTTTATGAAATTTATTCAGGAGAATAATTTTACTTTTGCTGTTTTAAGCGGTGGTTTTCAGGATTACATAGAAATTCTTTTAGAGCATTATGGTATTAAAAATAATTTTTCAGTTTACGCAAATAAATTAGTCTTTCCAGAGGATGAAGGTTCTGAAGTTAATTATATTAAGGCAGAATTTGCTTATCCTCCAGAAGAATCTTTATCAAAATTTGGGCCGGTTCCGACTCCAAAGGGAATGATTATTAATCAGTATAAAGAAGAGGGCTTGCCGATTTTTTATCTTGGAGATGGCAGAACTGACAGACATGCTATCGGCAGAGCTAATTATATTTTAACAAAGAAAGACACATTTTTAGAAAGGTATTGCCAGGAAAATAATTTTGACCATTACGTCTTTGAAGATTTTATTGAGGCCAAAAACTATATAATTGATAAATTGAAGAAATAAAAAAACAGGAAAATAATTATAAATTAAAAAGCCCACCTGGAGAGCTGTAATATCAGCATCTCTGGTGGGTTTTAATTATTTATTATAGTTTATTTTATAAGAAAATTGTTCCTGCTGGTCCAAGTGGTAGCCCAAATACGAACCAGATAATTAGTAATAATGTCCAGGCAACCATAAATGCGATTGAATACGGGACCATTGTTGATATTAGTGTTCCTAGACCAATATCTTCGTCCCATTTTTGCGCAAAGGCAATAATGATTGCAAAATACGGCATTAATGGTGTAATAATATTGGTTGTTGAATCACCAATTCTATATGCCATCTGGGCAAATTCTGGTGCATAACCTAACTGCATAAGTAGTGGTACAAAAACCGGGGCCATGATTGCCCACTTGGCTGAAGCACTACCAACAAATAGGTTGATAAATCCTGAGACTAGAATAAAGACAATTATGAATGGTAGGCCTGTAAAGCCAATTGCCTCAAGGAATTCGGCACCACTGATAGCAAGAATAGTACCGATATTTGTCCAATCGAAGTAGGCAACAAATTGACCGGCAGCAAAGGCTAATGCGACATATGCTCCCATGTCATTCATTGATTCTTCCAT
>CAYONR010000164.1:0-4049 GCA_964405365.1 uncultured Halanaerobiaceae bacterium | reverse complement strand
CTGTGATAATAGCAATGTCTTTCCCTTATTGGCTAAAAATGATCGAATTGTTAGATATGACATTCAAAAAGAATCATATGGCAATTGCCAGGTAGATAGTTTTGATAAAGGACATGTAACTGGTGCTTTAGCTGCAGAGTCACTTAGAGACCACATATTTAATGTTATTTGAAATATTAATTAAAGTGAGGTGATGATAATGGATTATTTACCTGCAATTATAGGTGGGTTTTTAGCACTTTATTTATACAGAAGATATAAAAGTAAAGAAGAGAATGAAAGGTAATCATATAGATAATATTTACGGAGTTGAATCCAAATGAAAAAGTTTATTATACTAATTCAGTTGATAAATTTTAGACTGTTCCAAATTAGTTTCAAATAAACTATAATACTATCTTAAAATCATACATTTAGTAAATTAACATTTCAACAATTTATATCATTTAAAAGAAGGATTTTGCCCTTGAAAATATAAGTATATTATTAAGTATATATACCTATATAAATAAAATAGTTGATTTTAAGAGGAGATGTAAATGGATATATTAATTGTAGATGATTCTCAGAGTATTAGGGTGTATCTTCAACAGATTTTAAAGAGCTGTGATTATGATGATTTAGATTTTGCCACAGATGGCCATGAGGTTTTTGAAATGGTAGATAAAAAGAGGCAATCTAGTGAAGAATATGATTTAATATTATTAGATGTTATATTGCCTGATATAAATGGTATTGACATCTGCTCAAAATTAAAAAATGAATATAATATGGATGAAATTCCAATAATAATGGTTACAGGTAGGAAAGATAAGGAAACTTTAAAGAATGCATTTGCTGAAGGAGCAATGGATTATATTACAAAGCCGATATCCTCAATTGAATTAAAAGCAAGGGTGGGGTCAGCCCTTCGTTTAAGACAGGCAATTAAAAAGAGAATCGCTAGAGAAAAAGAACTTGAAAAATTAACTATAGAACTTCAGAATGCTAATAGAAAATTAGATAAATTAGCATCAATTGATGGACTTACGGGCCTTTCTAATCGCAGGCTATTTGACGAAACTTTAAAAAAAGAATCAGCAAGAATGACAAGAGAAGATAAAAATCTTGGTATATTGATGATAGATATTGACAACTTTAAAAATTATAATGATTTGTATGGTCATCAGGCAGGGGATGATTGTTTAAAGAAAGTTGCTTCAACTATTTCAGAAACTGTTTATAGGCCAGGTGATTTAGCAGCTCGATATGGTGGAGAAGAGTTCGTTGTTATTCTCCCTGACACTGATAAAGAAGGAATATATGAAGTAGCTGAAAGGATTAAACAGGAGATTGAAAGTCTTGATATTGAGCATAATGATTCCCCGGTTGCAGACCATGTAACTGTAAGTATAGGTGTAGCAGTTTCTAAAGTTAAGAGTAAAGATGATGGGGAAAGAATTGTGAAATTAGCAGATCAAGCTCTTTATCAGGCTAAAAAAAATGGCAGAAACCAGACTGTCATTGCCAATTAAATTTATTTTGAGGTGATAATAATGGAAAAAGAAAAAACTGTTGTTGTTGATTCAGACTTAAAAGAAATAATTCCTCTATTCTTTGATAATAGAGAGTCAGATATCAAAAATTTAAAAGAGCATCTTGCAAATGAAAATTATGATAAAATCGAACAGATTGGTCATCAACTTAAAGGTGCCGGTGGAAGTTATGGATTTGATTATATAACTGAGATTGGTAAAAAGATTGAGAATTTAGCAAATAAGAATAATGTTAAAGAAATTGAACAGCTAATTGATGAACTGGAATCCTATATGAATACGGTGGAGATTACTTATGACTGATGATTTAACTCTTGAACAGCAATATGAAATAATTTTTAATAATACCAATGAGGCCATATTTTTGTTAGAAGTAGATAAAGATGATCAAATAAGATTTATTAGGTTAAATAAAACCCATGAAGAATTAACAGGACTTAAAACTGAGGATATTAAGGGTAAAACACCAGTTGAAGTTTTTGGAGAAGAATTTGGTAATTCTCTTGAAAAAAAGTATAGATTATGTTTAGAGAAAAAAGAAAATGTTAAATATGAAGAGGAATTAGATCTGCCAAAAGGCAAAAAACACTGGTCAACTTCATTAACACCAGTAATGGAAAATGGAAGAGTAGTCAAGATTGTTGGTACTGCTAGAGATATAACTATCAGGAAAAAATCAGAAAAGCAGGTTCAAAAATTAAAGGATAGATTAGAGTTAGCCACCAGCAGTGCAGGTATCGGTATCTGGGAATTAAACTTAGAAAATAATAATCTTTACTGGAATGACAATATGTTTAAGTTATATGAAATAGAAAAGAAAAATGAAAAAAATAAGTATAAATTATGGATAGATAATATTCATCCAGAAGATAGAGAAGAAACCGATAATAATTTTAAAAATGCAATTAGTCAAAATAAAGACTATCAAGATGAATTTAGAGCCTTAACTTCTGAAGGAGAAGTTAAATATATTAAAGCCTTTGGTAGAATCTTTACTGACTTTGAAACTTCAAATAAAATTATGATAGGTATAAATCGTGATATTACTCAGCAGAAAAAAGCCGAGAAAAGGCAGAAAGAATACGCTAAAGAATTGGAGTTAAAGAATTTTGAACTGAAACAGGCTCGAGAAGAGGCCATTAAAGCTTCTAAGGCAAAATCTGAATTTTTAGCAACAATGAGTCATGAAATACGAACACCGATGAACTCAATTAATGGTATGGCTGAAATTTTATCAGATACTGATCTAACTGATCAACAAGAAAACTATCTTGAAATATTAATAAATGCCAGTGATAATTTATTAAACTTAATTAATGATATTCTTGATCTATCTAAAATAGAATCAGGAATGATTGAAATAGAAGAGTTAGAGTTTAGGTTGGATGAAATAACAGATTCTTTAGTAGATTTATTTGCTAAACAGGCCTTTGATAAAGGTATTGAACTTCTCTATTTTATTGATAATGATGTGCCGAAAAGCTTAAAAGGGCCAGCTAATAGATTAAGACAGATTTTAATTAATTTACTAAAAAATGCAGTTAAATTTACTGAAGAAGGGGAAGTTCAACTAAAAGTATCTTTAGATAAATATATGAGTAAAAACCAAAATGATTTTGCAATTCTTGAATTTCAAGTAAGAGATACAGGTATCGGGATAAAACCTGAAGATCAGAAAACAATATTTTCAAGTTTTACCCAGGTTGATTCGTCTAATACTCGTCAATACGAAGGAACTGGATTGGGCCTTGCTATTTCAAAGAAACTAATAGAAATGATGGATGGTAATTTAGAATTAGAAAGTGCTTATGGAGGCGGGAGTACCTTTTCATTCAAAATACCATTTAAATTATCAGATGAAAAAAGTAAGCCTTCTTCCAGGCGGGTAAATCTTGATCTTACCTCAAAAAAGATTTTGATTTTAGATGATAATAAAACTAATTTAATGATTCTTGATAAAAATCTCAGTTTTTTAAATGCTAATATAGAAAAATTTAAAGATCCTAAAAAAGTATTTGAACATTTAAAAGACAATCAAGATTATGATTTAATAATAACTGATTTTTTTATGCCAGAAATTAATGGTTATCAATTATCAAAAATGATTAGAGAAGATTTAAAGATAAATAATACACCAATAATAATGCTTTCATCTGATTATGAACAAGAACATCAATATGATGATTTTGAGAAATATGTAAATAAAAAAATAACAAAACCAATAAAGAGAAATGTACTATATAATTCTATATCTGATGTTTTGGATTGTAAACAAAGTCCATCAGTTAAAAAAGAAAAATCAAAAAAAATAGTTAATTCAAATAAAAAATTAAATATTTTATTAGCAGAAGATAATTCAGATAACAGGACATTGATCAAATTATATATGAAAAAGACTGGCGATGACTTAATAATTGCTAAAAATGGTCAGGAAGCAATCGATAAATTCAAGGAAAATAAAGTTGATTTAATTTTAATGGATATTCAAATGCCAGAAGTAGATGGTTATCAGGC
>CAYONR010000163.1:0-4075 GCA_964405365.1 uncultured Halanaerobiaceae bacterium | reverse complement strand
GTATAAAGATTTCCTTCTAACATCATACTCACTCCTTATGATTTAATTTAAAAGCTTCATGCAAAGCTGATATAGCAGCTTCCTCGCTTCTTTTTTCTATTAAACAGGCAATACTGGTATGAGAATCTGTTGTTTGATAAATTTTAATTCCAGCAGTATTTAAAGCATCAACAATTCTGGCCATAACTCCAGGTAGACCTGTCATACCACTCCCAACAATTGAAACTTTACAGAATTTATCTGAAATATTAAAGGAAAATCCAGTACTATCAAGTAGCTTCCTGGCTCTATTTAAATCTGGCTTATCAACAATAAATGAAATCTTATCAGGCCTGATATTTATCATATCAACACTAATACTATTATCAGCAATAAATCTGAATGATTTTAGTCCTGTTTTATAATCATTTCTGGACTCAGGTAGAATCTCTATAAAGGATACCTGACGCCTGACAGCCAAACCGGTAACCGGCCTGTCCTTATTTAAATCCCTGGAATCCTTAATAACTGTTCCATTATTATTGCCTAAATTATTCGTGGCTCTAATTCTTAAAGGTATATTTCCGGCCTGGGCAAATTCTGTAGCCCTGGGATGAATTACTTCGGCTCCCTGATAGGCCAGTTCACAGGCTTCAGTAAAGGTCACTTCCTTTAAATTCTTAGCCTCTCCATATATTGAGGGGTCTGCTGTCATCAGACCCTCTACATCGCTAAATATATCTATTTTTTCAGCATCTAAAGCATAACCCAGGGCACTGGCAGTAGTATCACTGCCTCCTCTACCTAAAGTAGTTATCTCGCCATCCTGGCTTAAACCCTGATAGCCTGCAACAACAGGAATTATATTTTTTTCAATTAAACTAACAACTCTTTCCGGTTTCACAGCAATAATTCTAGAAGCACCAAAATTATCATCTGTTATAATTCCAGCCTGACCTCCAGTAAGAGACTGGGCAGGATAATCTAACTCAGTCAACTGGCCAGCCATGATCACAGATGAGATTACTTCGCCACAGGAAGCCAGTAAATCCTGCTGCCTTGCAGATAAGTTCTCTCGATTTCCTGGCAGATCCAGTAAAGTATCAGTAGCATAAGCAGCCCCGGCTCTCCCCATAGCTGAAACAACAACAACAGGTTTATATCCAGCCTCAACAGCCTTAATTATCTGTTTGCAGGCAGTCTTCCGGTCAGCAAAAGTCTCCAGAGAACTACCACCAAATTTCTGGATGATCAAATTCACGTTAACCAGCTCCAGTAGATACTAGACCAATTCTTCAGCAATCTGAACTGCATTTAAAGCCGCTCCTTTACGAATATTATTAGCTGCAATATATAAATTTAAAGCTTTAGAGTTTACCCTATCTCTTCTTATTCTACCAACTAAAGTCTCATCTGTCTCTTCAGATAAGACCGGTTCAGGATATTCAGATCTTTCAGGTTTATCAAAAAGTTTTAATCCTGGAGCAGCTGCCAGTAATTTTCTTATATTATCTAACTCAAAATCTTTATTTAATTTCAAATAACAACTTTCAGCATGGCCATAATAGACAGGGACCCTAACACAGGTAGCATTTAAGTGCAATTCAGGATCTTCTAATATCTTCCTGGACTCATTTAACATCTTAACCTCTTCATTAGAAAAGCCGTCATCATGGAAATAATCGATAGCCGGCAATAAATTAAAGGCAATCGGTCGCTCATAATATTTCGGTTCTTTACTGCCAGAATCAAGATATTCTACAGATTCTTCCCTTAATGATTCTAAAGCTCTCTGCCCACTACCAGAGACTGACTGATACGTGCTGACAACAACCTCATCAAGACCATAGCTATCAGCCAGTGGTTTTAATACTAAGACCAACTGAATAGTAGAACAGTTAGGATTGGCGATAATCTCAGGCTTTTCAGGAATGGCTCCACTATTAACCTCAGGTACAATCAATGGTATCCCATCAATCTGACGAAAAGCAGAAGAATTATCGATCACAATAGTATCTTTATTTGCTATTTCAGGAATTATCTCTTTACTTATTCCTGATGGCATACTTGAAAGTAGAATATCGCAATTTGTTGCTGCCTCAACAGTCAATTTTTCAATCTCAATTTTTTTGTCTTTAAAATTAACGATTTTACCAGCAGACCGCTCGCTGGCAAATAATTTTATATCTTTAAGAGGAAAGTTTCTCTCCTTTAAAATCTTAATAATTTCCTGACCAACAAGGCCAGACGCACCTAAAACACCAACATTATAACTCATAAGAATCCTCCTTAAATCTAATCAATCTAATAATTTATCAAGACCATAAATAAAACCGGATTTATCTTCAACTCTATCAAGGGCCAATCTCACACCAGGCATATAAGAACTTCTAGAAATTGTATTATGTGTTAATGTAAAAGTCTGACCCTGGCCGCCAAAGATCACTTCCTGTCTGGCCATTAAACCAGGCAATCTCAAGCTATGAATCCTGACATTATTCTTTTCACCGCCACGGACTCCCTCAATAGTATATTCGATCTCCTCTTCCTTTAAAAACGGTTCAGTTTTCTCTAATTTTTCAGCAGTAGCAATTGAAGTTCCAGAAGGAGCATCAGCCTTGTTTTCATGATGGCCCTCAATAATCTCAGCTCTCGGGAAATATTTGCTGGCCTTTGAAGCAAATTCCATCATCAATACTGCTCCTAATGAGAAATTAGGTATTAACATTGTTGTGGATGATTTCTCTTCAGTATATGTTTTTAACTCTTTGATTTGATCTTCTTTTAAACCAGTTGTACCTACTACAAGATCAAGATCTAAATCAAGGGCCTGTTTTAATGCCGGTAAAAGTCCTTCAGGAACAGTAAAATCTATCATGATATCTGGTTTTGTTGAAAGAACAGCTTCTTTTAAATCTGAAAAGATCGAAACATCAGTAGCCTTTGTCAGACCAGTCAAGCGAGATAGATCAACATTTAAATTTTCATCGGCGAGACCAGCTACCAGCTTGTAGTCAGGATGATTAATCACCATAGAAGCTGTCTCAACCCCCATGCTACCAGTGACTCCTCTAATTAAAATTCTTTTCATAATTCTCACCTCTCTTTGATTTCGATTCTTTTTTCTCTTTTATTCCAAAATAATTAGTACCCCAGACACCTAAAATAATCATAATAGCACCAATGATCTGCGGACCATAAAATGGCTCATTTCTTAAAACGACTCCTGCAAAAATTGAAACAACAGTAGTTAGATTGGCAAAGATAGCTGCCTGAGAAGCCGGTAATTTCGATAATGTAAAGTTCATCATAAAGAAAGCAACTACTGAAGATAAAACTCCTAAGTATGTAACAGCGATTAAAACTTCAGTTAAAGTAAACATTGAAACATAATCTGAAAAGCCGCCATCATGTAGTCTTAAACCAATTATATTAAATACAATTGCACCTGTATAACACATAAAAAATGTTATTTCGACAGGAGTATAATTAACAGAAATAGATCTGGAGATAATATTATATAAACCTGCAGAGATTACAGCCCCTGACAATAAAAGCAGGCCCAACAGATGGCCATCTGTTGAAGCAAGCTCGCCCTGGAATGAAACGATAACGCCGACCCCTGATACTGAAAGAATAATAAATAATAGCTGTAATTTACCTGGTATCTCTTTAAGAAAGACCGCTGCAAAGATTGCAACTGCTACCGGTATCAATGAAATCATTAAACCGGCTTGAGATGAAGTCGTCATCTGAATTCCAGTCACTTCAAAGGGGAAATAAAGAGCTGGCTGGAATAAAGCAACTAATAATAAAGGTCCTTTCGCTTTAGATAATATATTAATCTTAATAAAACCTAATCCCCAGAGTACAGTCATGGTGAAAGACGCTATGATAAATCTAAAACCTAATAGATGAAAAGGATTTAAATATTCCAGAGCATCCTGGGAAAACATAAAGGAAAAACCAAAAACTATGCTGAATGTTAACCCTGCTAAATAGGGTAAAACCTGGCTTTTATCACCAGGCTTATTTAGCTCCCCCATTAATAATCACTTCCATCAGATGGTGGCCATGGTCCATAATACTGATAAAA
>CAYONR010000162.1:0-4130 GCA_964405365.1 uncultured Halanaerobiaceae bacterium | reverse complement strand
TATAGAAGAGAAGGAAATCTCAACTGGAATAATTAATCCGGTTGAGATTTTTTATTTAGTGTGCAAATTGCAGGAAAATAAATTTTTATCTCTAATTATAAAATATGTTAGCAAAAATGCTTTTATAATTTTCATTAAAACGTTTTTAAATAGGAGGCAGAGATATGCCTTATAATAAAAGAGAGCTTTCAAACATTCCTATTGAAACTATAAATAAATGGAAAGAAGCAAGCAAAACTGTTGCAAATTTGGTAGATAAAAATATTAATATTATCACCAGGAATAAACCAGATTTTTTTGCTATCTTGATTTCAAAAAATAAATTAGAGAAGCCTCCAGCTATCGATGAAGTTTTAGGTGGGAGAAAGGATTTTACATTTTCACTTGAATGGCCAGATGGTAGGTTGTTTGGTGCAATAATTTGGATGGATAAAAAGCGAGATTATAATTTAAATTCACTGGAGAAGTCATTTAAGATTATTAAGAATATGATTGAGTCTGATTTGAAGTTGATTATAAATTCTAGAAATCTTTCTGAAAGAGGTAAAGAACTGGCCTGTATATATCAGATAAGTCAGTTGTTATTGGAGAATAACAGAAAGCTTGAAGATGTACTTCTAGAAATAACCAGTATTTTGCCCAGACATTTTGCTTATCCAGAACTTGCCAGGTGCAGAATTATATACAATAGTTTAATTATTTCAGAAAAGTTAGAGAAGCCTACTGGAAATAAACTGGTTGAAGAGATTGAGCTTTCAGAAGAGGACTATCTCAGGATTGAAATATATTATGATTATAATGGAAAGAAGACAGGTATTGAGTTTTTAGAGGAGGAAAAAAACCTGCTTGAATCTGTTGCCAGCCATGCTGCAACAATCATCAGGCGAATTAATATTGAGCAGGAATTAATTGATACTAGAAATGAACTCTATACGACTTTGTATTCGATTGGTGATGGAGTTATTACTACTGACCTTGATGGCAGCATAACTATGCTGAATTTTACTGCTAAAAAGATGACTGGCTGGTCATATTCTGAAGCCAGGGGTAGACAGTTAGCTGAAGTATTTAAGATTGTCAGTGCTAAGACAGGAAAGAGAATTAAAAATCCGGCTGAAAAGGTAATCGAAGAAGGCAGAATAGTTGAATTAGCAAATGATACCACCCTTATCAGTAAAAATGGTACCAGGTACCAGATAGCAGATTCAGCTGCCCCGATTAAGGGTTTTAATAATGAGATTACTGGTGTGATCATTGTTTTTTCTGATGTTACTGATGAATATAAATATAAAGAGAAAATAAAATTAGAGCAAGAATGGTTGAAAGCTATCTTTGATAATGAGACAGACTCGATAGCTAAAGTAGATAAACAGCACAGGATTATCGATATTAATGATAAATTTACTGAGGTTTTCAAGTATGAGCTAAGCGAGATAAAAGGCATAAATTTAGATGATGTCATGGATAGATCTAAAGCGAATACTGCTGACCGAAAGGTTACAGGAGAACTCTTAGAGGGCAAGCACGTTGAGACTGAGGCGATCCGCTATGATAAATACGGGAATCCTAAAGAATGTCTGATTAGAGGTATTCCTGTGATAGTTAATGGTGAGCTGGTAGGTGGCTATAGTATCTATATTGATATTACAGAGAGGAACTGGCTATCCCAGGGAGATTGCATGCGAAAGCATACCTCTTCTTGCCAGAATCATAACAATAGTCGATTCTTTTGATGTTATGAATAATGGTAGGCCTTATAAAGAGCCTATGACAGAGGAAGAGGCATTGGAAGAAATTAAAGATTGTACTGGTAGCCAGTTTGACCTAGAACTGGCTAAAAATTTATAGAGATTTTTGTGGAATAGCCTTTGATTATTTCCATCTTTCCAGAGTGGGCAAATATTCTTGAAGCATTTCCTGTGCCTCTTTTTTATTCATTTCTTTATTGGCCGAAACTACATGGGGTATGCAGATTTCAATCATCTTCTCCAGGCTTAGATCAGATGTGTACTCTCCATCCTGATAGCAGTAGCTGCAGTATTTCTTGTTAATAGATCCATCTTCATTTGTGCCACAGAGATTATCTGCTCCTGCTATTGGCATACCACAACTCTGGCATGATTTAATTGAAGTCATGCTATCTCCTCCTAAATAATATTATACTCCTCAATATAATTATACCATTAACTTAATAAATAATCACTATAAAAATAGTAATTAGTCTTGACAGAATTGTTATATTCGGTTATAGTAATATATAGAGTTAAAAATCAGGATTATAATAATTGGAGGTTAAAGAGATGCAAAAAGAGGTTGAAGAAGAATATGATGTAGAACAACAGGCTTCAGGATTAGGATTTTTTGAAAAGTATCTTACAGTCTGGGTAATATTCTGTATAATAGCAGGAATATTGATTGGTAGATATCTGCCAGGAATTCCAGCAACTTTAAATAGATTAGAATATGCTCAGGTTTCGATTCCAGTGGCTATTTTAATCTGGTTTATGATTTATCCGATGATGGTAGAGATAGATTTTAGTAGTCTCTTAAAAATTAAGAAACAGGCTAAGCCATTAACGATTGTAACTATAAGTAACTGGTTGATTAAGCCGTTTACGATGGCGTTTTTTGCCTGGTTCTTTTTTAGACAGGTTTTTGGAGGTTTCTTAGGAGTAGAGTTGGCCGATCAGTATATGGCAGGAGCTATTTTATTAGGTGCAGCTCCCTGTACAGCGATGGTCTTTGTCTGGAGTTACTTAACTGATGGTGATCCAAAATATACATTACTGCAGGTGGCATTAGATGATTTAATCTTAGTATTTGCTTATGCACCGATTGTAATGTTGCTTTTAGGGGTTACTGATTTTGAAGTACCCTATGATACAATAATCTTATCCGTTGTTCTTTATGTTGTTGTGCCATTGGCAGCAGGCTATATTTCGAGAAAGTATTTGATCAAGAATAAAGGGATCGAATGGTTTGAGAATGTCTTCCTTGAAAGGTTAAATAATGTTACTATAATTGGTTTGCTTTTAACATTAATCATTATTTTCTCTTTCCAGGGCGATGCTTTAATCAATAATCCTTTACATGTATTGATTATAGCTATACCTATTACAATTCAGGCATTCTTTATCTTCTTCTTAGTCTATTTTACTTTTAAAGGCTTTGGTCATAAACATGAAATTGCCGCTCCTGGTTCAATGATAGGTGCCAGTAATTTCTTTGAATTAGCTGTTGCGACAGCTATCTCTGTATTTGGAATAAGTTCAGGAGCAGCTCTGGCTACAGTTGTTGGTATTTTAGTAGAGGTGCCAGTGATGCTTATATTAGTTGGTATAGCCAATAGAACTAAGCACTGGTTTAAAGGATAGGTTATAGGCATACTAAGGAGGCTATTATGGAGAAATTAAAAGTTGGATTTATCTGTGTAGGTAATTCCTGTCGGAGTCAGATGGCAGAAGGATTTGCTAAAGAATATGGTAGTGATATATTTGAAGTTTATAGTGCAGGAACTGATCCGGCACCTGAAGTGAAGCCTAATGCTGTCAGGGCGATGGAAGAAAAGGGAATTGATATAAGTGAGCAGTATCCAAAGTTATTAAAGGAGATTCCTGGCGAGTTAGATATCTTAATAACTATGGGCTGTAATGTTGAATGTCCATATATCCCCTGTAAGTTTAGAGAAGACTGGGGTCTTGATGATCCAGCCGGTCATCCGATCGAGGTCTTTAGAGAGACCAGGGATATTATTGAAGAGAAGGTTAAGGATTTAATTGAGAAAGTTAAAAATGAAGAATTAGATTTAAAATAATAACAGTTTAATAATAGCTATAGACACCTGCAGAATTAATAATTACTGCAGGTTTTTTGTTTGATTAAGTGAAATTATTATCTTTTTTATTTTATAAGCAGGAAAAGCTGATCTCTTAAAGAATATAATAAATAGGATAATGTTTATTAAAGGAAGGTAGGCTAATATGAAACAACGGATAGAATTAGAAGCTGCCTGTGAATTGGTGGCTGAGAGATTAAAGAGTTTTCCAAATGAAACTGTAGATTTAAGTAATAGTTCAGGCAGAGTACTGGCTGAAGATATTAGAGCACCGATTGATCAGCCTCCATTTGAT
>CAYONR010000161.1:0-4140 GCA_964405365.1 uncultured Halanaerobiaceae bacterium | reverse complement strand
ATTCTGCTAAAATAGAACCATCAATTAATTCAACCATTGAATGAATTATACTTTGAGGATGAATTATTACATCTATTTTATCATAAGAATAATTAAATAACCAATGAGCTTCTATGACTTCGAGACCTTTATTCATTAAAGTTGCAGAATCTATGGAAATTTTACTCCCCATATTCCAGTTAGGATGATTTAAAGCATCCTCAACAGTTACATCTTCTATTTCATTAGCAGTATAACCGTAGAAAGGGCCGCCTGAAGCCGTTAAAATAAGTTGAGAGACCTCTGACCTGTCCTTACCATCTAATAGCTGAAAAATAGCATTATGCTCACTATCAATAGGAATTATATCTACATCTTTTTCCTTAGCAAGTGGAATTATTAAATTACCACCGATTACAAGGCTCTCTTTATTAGCCAGGCCAAGTTTATTATCATTTAAAATCGCATTATAGGATGGCTCTAAGCCGGCAGCTCCAACAATAGCATTGATTACCATATCTATATTATTTAAACCAGCCAGCTCTGCAAACCCTAAAGTACCTATTAATATTTCAGGATCATAATCATCTGGTAAACCAGCTTTCAGATCTTCTATATCAGCTCTATCATAAATAGCAATAAAATCAGGTCTAAACTTAATCGCCTGTTTTTTTACTTTATCAATATTTTTATAACAGGAGATACCTTTTAAATTCCACTCATCCAAATTTTCTAAAACATCAAGTGTCTGTTCACCGATAGAGCCAGTTGATCCTAATAAAATTAAATTTTTCATTCGCTAACCTCCCAGTAAGGCAGAAGATTTGTTCTTGCTAATGATTTTATAATGACTAAAATTGAAGGGCCAATAACAAATCCAATAACACCAAGTATCCTAAATCCAGCAAATAATGCTATCATAGTTGCCAGAGGATGTATTCCTAGACTATCGCCAATAATTTTCCCTTCAAAAGTTTCTCTAGCTGCTACTATTAATATATGAATAACTAAAAGTCCAATAGCGAAACCAATATCCCCAGTTAGTAAATTAATAACTAACCATGGATAAAATATGAATGCAGGACCAATTATAGGAATTAAATCTAAAACAGCAGATAATAATCCTAAAGTTAAAGCGTATTCATTGCCTAAAAAAGTCAAACCTGAAAATGCTACAAAACCAGAGATTGATATTAATATTAACTGTGCTCTAATATAACCAATAGCAGATGTAGATAATTCTTTCATTATCTTATTTACTTTATCACGCCATTCATTAGGAAATAACTTCAATATATTTTCGCGGATCTTATCTTTATCTCTACTAATAAAGAACGTGGCAACAAAACTAAAGAATATAGTCATTAGAGCAATAGGGAAACCGCTAACAGCATTTAAAGCCATATTTGCTAATTGTAACATAGTAGACCTTATTGCATCAAAAATAGCCTGCAAGTTTTCCTCAATAGCTGAAATAATTGCCGTTGATACGTTCCAGGATTCTAATAAATCCTGCCAGCTGCCAGCATCAACAATCTCAAACTGTGCTGCTAGTGTATTATAATCAGGTAATGTCCGAACTATTTGATTGAGCTCAAAATAAATCCTTGATACACCAATTATTAATAAAAAGACTATAATTGTTAAAACAATAAGTAATACTATAACAACAGATAAAGTTCGCCCAAATGGTGCTTTTTTAGCTAGATATCTTACCAATGGCTCTAATAAACTTGCCACAACTAAAGCAATAACAAAAGGTGCAAATATAGTAAAAGCATACCTTAATAAAAATAAAGATATAAAAGCAAGAACAACTGTTAAACCTAACTCTTGTAATCTTTTTTGCATAATTATCAACCTGCTTTATATTAAATAATTTATTAACAAAAACGCTACTGGCGCTACTAATAAGAGACTGTCAAACCTATCAAGTATCCCGCCATGTCCAGGTAGTATCTCTCCAGAATCTTTAATGCTGGCATCTCTCTTTAAAGCCGATTCTATTAAATCTCCAAAAATCGCAGATAGTGATAAAGTTATTGTAATTGGAATTATCCAGAAATTAAAAATATTTAAATATAAACTATATAAAAGTATAATTATAATAGCAAAACTTACTCCACCTACTGCCCCGATAATTGATTTGTTTGGAGAAATTACAGGAGCAAGTGGTCTTTTTCCGAATTTAATCCCAATAAAATAAGCTCCAATATCAGTTGCCCAGGCAACCAACAGAACTAACCATAAAGCCTGATTATTTTCAAATACTGAATTATTAACTTCTTTTAGTAAAACTAAAAATGAAAGCCCTCCACCAATATAAAAAAGACAAAACAATCTATTTCCAACATTATTTAGTATATTTTTAAAACCAGAAAATTTAATATTAATAACAAAAGTATAAATTATAGTGAAAAGCATAAATAGTAATAAATCTTCTATTTTATTATAATTAAAAGCTCTATAAAAAAGTATCAAAGTCAAGAATGAAAAAATAGGTATAATATATTTATCAAAAAGCAATTTGTTATTAAAAAAATCAACAAACTCCCTACCTGCAAGGACTGCCAGAATAGCTAAAAAACCTAAAAAAGGAATAGTCCCGGCATAAATCATTAATATTAATAGTATTATTCCTAGTATAGCGCTGGTAACTCTTTCCTTCAGCATTCTAGTTCAGCTCCTCACCTGGCAATTTCCCGAATTTCCGCTTTCTCGAATTATATTCTTCTATAGCTTTCTCTAAATCTATTTTATCGAAGTCAGGCCATAATGTCGAGGTGAAATACATCTCAGCATAAGAAATCTGCCATAATAGAAAGTTAGATAACCTTCTTTCATTTGCAGTTCTAATCAATAAATCCACATCATTTAATTCAGGAGCATACAAAAGCTTTTTAAAATCATCCTCATTGAAAGCTTTTATATCCGAATCCAAAGCTTTATTTAAAGCGTCAACTATCTCAGCTCTACCACCATAATTTACTGCAATTGTTAACTGCAAACCATTATTATCTTTAGATACTTCTTCAATCCGTTTTATATCTGATTGAATATCTTCTTCAAGCTCATCAATTCTTCCAATAACTTTAATTTTAATATCTTCTTCTTGTTGTAATTTATCAAATTCATCTCTAACAGTTGATCTTAAGAGTTGAAAAAGAAAATTAACTTCACTTTTTGGCCTCTGCCAGTTTTCAGTAGAAAAAGCAAAAACAGTTAAATACTTAATTCCTAATTCATTGGCAGCTTTAGCAACTCTTTCTAATGCTTTTAACCCTTCTCTATGACCAAATTTTCTTGGCCTGCTTTTCTTTTCCGCCCATCGGCCATTACCATCCATTATGATAGCTATATGCATATGCTCTAAAGACTTCATGCCTTTCCTCCTATTTGCAACAATTAAAAATATTTAAAAAAGAAGCATCCCCTCAACGGAGGGGATTAATTATATTCAGTAAAAGAATAAAGTATTATCAGTTCATCAGAGTTTAAAGAATCTTTTTGTCTAATATCTAAAATTCTTTTCTCTCCAGTACCTGAACTCTTCCGTGGCGGATTGACTTCAATTAATTCAAGATTATAATCTTGAAAATCATCAGTCACACTTTCGAGGCGACTGCCTCGATATTTATCAAAAGCCAGATCCATCTTAAACCTCCATAATTTCTTTCTTTTTCTTTTCTAAAGTTTGATCTATTTTCTTGATATATTCATCAGTTAAATCTTGAATATTATCAAGTCCTCTGTGTAAATTATCTTCAGAAATTTCACTGGCTTCTTCTAATTCTTCAAGCTCTTCATTGGCTTCACGGCGGATATTTCTTATAGAAATTCTACCCTGTTCAGCTTTCTCATTAGCAACTTTAACCAGTTCTTTTCTTCGTTCTTCAGTAAGTTGAGGAATATTAATTCGAATAATATTACCGTCATTATTAGGTGTCAAGCCTAGATTTTCTTTCATTATAGCTTTCTCAATATTTTCTAAAGCATTCTTATCCCAGGGTTCAATTATCAACTGTCTTGCTTCCGGGGCAGAAACTTTAGCCATCTGTTGAATAGGAGTCTGACTGCCATAATAATCAACAATAATATTTTCAACTAGAGAAGGTCTCGCCCTGCCAGTCCGAATAGTTTTAAATTCTTCCTTGACTGAAT
>CAYONR010000160.1:0-4163 GCA_964405365.1 uncultured Halanaerobiaceae bacterium | reverse complement strand
AATCTACTTCCATCTGTTGAGGAAATTCTGTTGTTTCATCTGGATACCCAGGCCAGTTACCGCCTACTGCCACATTAAAGATAAAGAAAAATTCTTTATCATAAACCCATTCTTTTTTATTTATATCAGCCATTTCATCAGCATCAGCTTCGCCTATCTCATAAAGTCTAACATTATCAAGCCAGATTGTACCGTCATCTGATCCCATTTGAAATTCAAATCTTGCCTGTTCATCTGTATCTGCTGACATCATAAATTCAAAATCATAGCTTTGAAATTCTTCTGTTAATGTATTTACTACTCCACCTGAATCACCACTGCCAGGATTATAGGCTGTCCAACCTCTACCGCCTGTTCCTCCAACTTTAACTTCTAAATCCCTGGATTTAGAGGCTTTTGCATCGAATTCAACTCTGTATTTATATCCTTCTCTAATTTCAATTGGAGCCTGTATCAGCTGAACTGCCCAGCTATTTACTCCTGGATCACTAATATCAATTTTTACTGTTCCATCTTCTAAAAAGGCTTCACCAGTTCCACCATTTTCTACAAAAAGCCAGTTATTATCTGTCTGATAATTTTCGCTTTCCCATTGTTCATCAGTAACATATTCACTGTCAAAAAGTTCCTGACTAAAATCAGAATTACCTAACATATTTTCAGCCATTACATTTGTAGAAAATAAGGTGATCATTAACATCAAAACTGCAAATAGAAGTGCACTTTTTTTAATTAATTTCATTTACACCACTCCTTTTTTAAATTAATAAATCAAAGTTTGAATTCCATGAGCAGGTATAATCAGTTCTACTCCACCTGCTTCTGTTTTTAAAACAAAGTCTTTTTCTTCATCAGTCTCATTCATTACAATCAGGGCAATATTGCCATCTGGATTTTTAAAAGCTGTTATTTCTAAATCATCTAATTCAGAGCTCCAGGCGATTCTTCTGGCTCCTGGTTTAATATATTTACTGAAATGGCCGATATAATAGTATGAGCTATTATAATGAAGTTTATCTTTTTCTGTATCAGCTATGATTGGAGCATCACAGTAATTACCAACATGGTTAGGGCCACCTTCTTCGTTTAAGACCAAATTCCAATCTAGATAACCTTCAGTCCAATTATTTAAATCGCCAATCATATTCCGGCCATATCTCTCGCCGGTAAACCATTCTCCTAATTTAACGCCACCTTCCTGGCAACCTTCAGTAAATAAGAGATGTTTATCTGGATAGAGTTCATGAACTCTGCCGACATTTTCAAATTCCTCGCTGACATACCAGTGGAAAGCGGTACCCCAGACATAGCTGGCTGCTTCTCTATCTGAAAAGACTGCTGAAGCTCTCTTAACTATAATATCCCGGTTATGATCGCAAACTAATATCTTTATATTTTCTAAATTCTCTCTTTCCATAATCGGCCCGAGATAATATTTAATAAAGTCCCGTTCCTCCTCTGGAGTATAGATGCAGGAGTCCCAGGTCTGGACGGCTTCAGGTTCATTCTGAACTGTAATTCCCCAGATATCAATATCTGCCTGGCGATAGGCTTTAATGAATTTAGTAAAATATTCAGCCCAGGTCTGTCGATATTCTGGAAGTAATTTCCCGCCATTATTCATCTCATTATTGGTCTTCATCCAGGCCGGAGGGCTCCAGGGTGAAGCAAAAAGTTTAAGCTTATCTCCTCTTTCTGCAATGGCATCCTTGATTAGTGGGATAATTTTTTCTTTATCTCTTGAGATATCAAAGGTTTCAAGCTTTTCATCATTCTCTTCAACATAGGTGTAGTTTTCTAATGCAAAATCACAGCTATGGATATGAACCCGCCCAATTGAATATCCAAGACCAGTATCTGAATTAAAATAACTTTCAATAACTTCTTTGCGTTTATCAGGAGATATCTGGGCCAGAGTATGGGCTGCAGCTTCTGTAAAGGCTCCGCCGAAACCTAAAATCTCCTGGTATTTCTGCGAGCTATCAAGCTCTATTACAGGCTTATTATTATTTATCATTTCAACATCATTGAACTGCAGAGGTTCTTTTTCAGTAAGTCTAGCTTCTGTATCTCTTGCTGTTTCGATTATTCTAATATTCTTTGAAATTATTTTCACCTCCCTCTGTTTCTAATTCTAATTTAAGAAGATATCTATCTGTTTGATCTCCTGCTCTCTAATCCTATGAGCAAGTGCACCTTTGATATCTGTCGCTTTTACTTTGATTTTTGTACCACGCTCAGTTGTAACATTATATCTGGCTATTGTAGCCTTATTCTGACCAAAGGTATCTTTCCGTTCTGGATTATGATAGATAACAAGGGTATGACCTAAGAAACGGTGGGCAAATGAATTCTCAGGTATCTCAATCTCTTCTGCCTCAGTTTCAGAAATCTGGAGCTTAACCTTTTTGCTCTCAGTGGTAAATAAATCGGCTTTTAATACTGGCTCTGGTGAATAGATAAGCTCATCATTACTCACTTTAAAAGGCTTTGGTCCAAAAGCCATTAAGGACCAGATATGAACATATTCAGCAGTAGAACCGCTTAATCTGGCAATATAACCTCGACCATGATTTTTAGCATCATTATTAAGGCTACTTAAGATAAATGAACTATTCTCCAGGATGCTCCGACCATATATTTCAGGATCCTGGAATGGAACCAGTGCACCATCTATAGCCTGGTAGTATTCTTCGTAAAGCCCTGATTTGATAAGCTCTAAGAGATATTTATACTCCATATGGAGCCAGATCGAACCATTTTCCAGCCAGCCCGGGCTAAATGCCCTGGCCCTACCTATCTCATGAGACTGGTCTGACAGACTTTCATTGACCCTGTACATTTTAAGGGGCCTGTCAAATAACTCACTGGCCTGGACACTTTGATGAAGTTGGCCAGCCTGTTTTTTAGATTTCAAGATTTTCATAGCTCTTACCTGACCTTCTAAAAATGCCGGTAGTCTATGCTGCTTAAATTCTTTTACTTTCAGTAATGGCAATCCTTTTGCTGAAAGCTCACCAGTCTTTTCATAATCAACTGCTTCATAAGAATAATACATTGTATATAAGCCTGAATCCTCTTTAGCTAACTCAACTGCAGCAGTTAATTTTCTCTTTGCCTGGTCTAAGAATTCCTGTAGCTCGCTTATAGCAATTGAGCTTTCTTCTCCTGAAAGACAATTAAAGACCTTGCTCCGATAATCTTCTCTAGCAGTGCTGGCCTTTTGCCAGTAGCTAAAGTTATCCTGATTCTCTTCCCATTCCTGTAATATCTGATCCATTTCCTGATAGAAACTTGCCAGCTCTTCAGGTAGAGTAACTGAATCTATCTGACTGGATAAATTCTTAAGTTTTTCTTCCAGAAATTCTACTAGCCTTAAGAGTTCCATCGTCTCGGCTATCGATGAGCCAAAGATGCCTGGAAGTCCATTTAAGGCATCATACCAGCCTGGTTTATTGGCTTCCATCTCAATACCTGTACCTGCCGGGTCTAGAGCTGAGATTTTATTAATTACAAGGGTTAATAATTTAGTGGCCAGATCTGTATAATAGATCTCTCCAGCCTCTGTTCTCTGATAATAAGGGAATCTCTCTCTATTTTCTATCTCTGCCTTTTTGCTTTCATCTTCTTTAATGGCATTATACTGACGGGGACCATTATCAGTCAGCTGATATTTTTGAGCCCGGGGTAAGACTTTAACGTAATTATCATAAAAAGCATATGTCCGATCATTAAAGAGTAATTCTAATTCCAAATCTGGATAGACTGCCAGATAATTTTCGATTAGATCTAGATTATAGGTCCAGTGATCGATCCAGTAACCTTCTCCAAATTTAGCTTCAGTCCAGGACTGAGAGTTGGCAATAACCAGATCGACAAATGATTCTAAATCTATTTTGAGCTCTATATTATTATTTTCGATAAAAACTGCTATCTGGCCAGGAGTAAATGGTTCTTCCAGTCTTTCTAGAAGACCAGAGCTAGCTGCTGAATCAAGCTGGGCTTCTATTTTAGCTTTAGCTTCCTGGCTGGAGATAATAAATTTACTTCCCTCGATGACCAGGGGATTATAGCCATTGGCCTGAATCAGATTGGCAAAAACTTTTAAATTATCTGCTTTAACTTCTGGATTAAAGAAGATATCTGAGCGCCTATTCTGATTA
>CAYONR010000159.1:2208-4205 GCA_964405365.1 uncultured Halanaerobiaceae bacterium | reverse complement strand
AATTAACATTCTTATCTCCACTGTATTACCTTTATTTTTTCTTAAGAATTGAATTTCTTGATTTATATCAAGGATTAAAAGAAAAAATGAAGGTAAAATTATAATTGCAGTAGGAAAAAGTAAAAAACAGGGAGTGATAAGAATGAAAAAGAAGACTAAAATTGTATTTATATCTGGTGGATTGATATTAGCCGGTTTGTTATTGAAAATATTTAATTGGGATCATCATGTTGTAATTGGATTGAGTTACTTTGATCTCTTGATGATCACTGCCAGTATTGTTGCAGGATATCAGGTGTTACAAAATGCCTATAACACTTTAAAAATGAAGATACTGGGTATTGACACTCTAGTATCTTTAGCAGCCATTGGAGCTATAGTCATCGGCGAGTATTGGGAAGCAGCCGCCGTTACCTTTTTATTTATTTTCGGCTCATATTTAGAAGCAAAGACAATAGGTAAAACTAGAGATGCTATTAGAAATTTGATGGAGCTTTCACCCACAACCGCTACGGTTATAAGAGATGGAAAAAGAAAATCAGTAAGAGCTCAAGAAGTAGAAAAAGGCGAAACAGTTATAGTAAAACCCGGTGAAAAAATACCTGTCGATGGTACTGTTTTAAAAGGTGAATCTGAAGTTAACCAGGCATCTATTACTGGTGAATCAGTTCCAGTTCATAAGACTGAAGGAGAAGAAGTTTTCAGCGGCACTATGAATGATAATGGATATTTAGAAATAAAAGCCGAGAAAACTGGTTCTGATACTACTTTTGCACAAATCATAGAGATGGTAGAAGCGGCCCAAGAGAAGAAATCAAAGACACAGATATTGATGAAGCGCTTTGCCAAATATTACACACCAGCTATTATCATTTTAGCCGCAGTTAGCTTTATTTTAACCGGTAATATTAGACTGGCTCTGACTCTGCTTGTAATTGGCTGTCCTGGAGCCTTAGTTATCTCCACACCTATTTCTATTGTGGCAAGTATCGGTAATGCAGCCAAAAATGGCGTGCTAATAAAGGGAGGTGATTATCTCGAAGAAACAGGCAAAATAGACACTGTAGCTTTTGACAAGACAGGGACTCTAACACAGGGAGAATCATCGGTGATCGAAGTTATTCCCTTCCAGAGCACACGAAAAGATGTCCTATTAAGTGCCGCCCAGGCTGAAGCAAATTCTGAACACCATCTAGCCCAGGCAATACTTGAAATAGCAAAGGATGAATATGATTTTAACGATAACATCTCGTTACAAAATTTCTCTGCTGAAAAAGGTAAAGGGGTAACTGGAATATATAAAGATAATAAAATCCTAGTTGGTAATGAAAAACTAATAGAAGAAAATGATATCAAAATTTCCCAGCAAGTCAAAAATCATAAGGGAAAGTTAGAAGGTCAAGGTAAATCAGTTGTTATTGTAGCTAAAAACAGTAAACTACTGGGTATTATAGCAATTGCTGATCCAATTCGAAAAGAAGCTGCTGAAACCATAAAAAAGTTGAAAAAATTAGGAATCAAAAAAGTGTTTATGCTTACAGGCGATAACGAAAAAGTAGCTCGCCATATATCCAATAAATTAAACTTAGATGAGTATGAGGCGGAGTTGCTGCCTGATCAAAAACTAGAGCGTATAGAAAAGCACCAACAAAATGGAGAGAAAATTGCTATGGTAGGAGATGGCATTAACGATGCTCCCTCTCTAGCCACAGCTAATATCGGTATTGCCATGGGGGCTGCCGGTACTGATGTCGCAATTGACACAGCAGATATCACATTAATGGCAGATAAACTAGACAAACTGCCCTTTGCTATAGGATTAAGCAAAGCAACCACCCGTAATATCAAACAGAATATTACATTTGCTATCCTGGTTGTCTTAGGTCTTTTAGCTGGAGTCTTGGGGCAGAGAATTTTTATGGCTTCAGGTATGTTAATACATGTTCTAAGTGTAATCCTGGTTATTATAAATGCAATGAGATTGTTGAATTATAAAT
>CAYONR010000159.1:0-2108 GCA_964405365.1 uncultured Halanaerobiaceae bacterium | reverse complement strand
GGGGGGAATAGCTATGAATGAACATGAACATTTTTGTGTAAAAAAAGTACCTATTTTTCAAAATTTATCTCATGAGAAGCTAAAAAAGATCAATGCCCTCGTAAACAAAAAAACTTACACTCAAGGTGAACTTATATACTTACAGGGAGATATAGGCAAAAATCTTTATATTCTTGAGTCCGGTCAAGCGAAAATCTATAAAACCGGAAAACAAGGACGAGAGTACATTTTGCACTTATTAAAAGAGGGACAATTTTTTGGAGAGTTGGTATTATTTAAAGATGAAAAACTGTCGACAAATGCACAGGCTATAACAGATTGTATGATATGTACTATTAGAAAAGAGGAATTAGAAAAGGCTATTAAAAAAGATATAGAAATAGCTCAAAGTATTATAAAAGCGTTGAGTTCTCGCTTAAAAAAAGCTGAAAATATGATTGAATCTCTTGCTCTAGAAGATGCCCGGGATAAAACTATTAGACTTCTGCAGGAACTTGCCCTGCAAGACGGTTTACAAAAAGAGGGAAAAATAAAAATTGAGCTGCCCCTTCCCCGTAAAAGTCTTGCAAAGCTAATGGGCATTACTCAGGAAACACTTAGCAGAAAACTAAATGATCTGGAACAATCAGGTTTTATTGAAAGACATGGGACTAAGGAGCTTATAATTGACCAAAAGCTCTTCAGATGACTCTAGAGATTAAGTATAATACTAAAACTAAAAAACATATTATTTTTGCGCTGACTGTTATTGTTGCCCATAACAGGTAGTAAATTAGCGCCTCTTTAAGACTATAGATGAATATTTCATCGCTGTTAGTACACCACCTTTATTTGTAATGAGTTTAATCCCTTCTGCTCTAACATAGCATTAGGGATTTTTCTTTTAATTATTATGAATATTTTTATGAAATATAAGAGGCATATTTTTAATTAAAGTATCAGTCGCCAGGTAGTTTTACCAGCAAAAGCTCTGACGGCCTCTGTGATGATAGAAACCTGTAGAAAAGTTAGATTGTTCTTCTTGCAGAGTCAAAATCTCATCTTCAATCTCTCTTAATTCTTCTTCAGAAGCATTTTGCTGAATTAATTCCTTATATTCTTCTCTCAAAATTTCAATTCTGGCGGTAGTTCTCATCTGGGATCGCTGAGTTTCTCTCAATTCAGCAACTTCCTCTTCGCTTAAATTGAAAAGTGTCGTTTAGTATATAATTGACCACACGAGCAATAAACTCTGCAATCGAGAAATTTTAAGCCACCGGTTGAGTAAACCCGGTGGCCTTAATCCAGCAATCAGAATGCTTAAGAGACATTCTTCCTGTAACTATTTGTTTTTAATTTATATAAATTATTGCCTTTGTCGGCATTTTCAATTATTCTCTTTAGAGTTTTATCGCCAACATGAACCTGCAGTTCCTTTGGAGTGAGACTGGTTGTTATAATTGTTGGTAGCATTTCACCAAAACGATAATCTAAAATATGAAAGAGCCTTTCCTGGAACCATTTGCTGGGCTGATCAGTGCCCAGGTCGTCTAAGACAAGCATCCTACAGTTCTTATATTTTTCAAGGATATCTCTCTCATTGATATCATCGCAGTCATAACATCCCAAATAAGTTCTAGATCTACACCAAAATAATCGTGTATTAATATATCTCTCAGACCAGCAATTTTTCTCCATTCAATATCAGGATTTCGCATATTTAGCACTTCCTAAAACCTCTGTTTTTAGCTCTTCTTTTAGGCTATCTTTAATTACTAAATCAATATTTTTATTTAAATTATCTTCTAAATAAAATTTTAAATCCATATAATTATCAAAAGTCTTCTCGTTTGGTTTAAACTCAACAAGCAGGTCAATATCACTACTACTGACAGCCTGCTCTTTTGCATACGAACCAAACAGAGCTATACTTTTAACTCCAAACTTATTCAAAATATCTATATTCTGTTGAAGAAATTCCATGATATCTTTGCCTGTCATATTGATAACTTCCCTCTATAAATTAAAATTATCTTTTTAATACTCTAATTTGAGTTTATTATATCATAATTATATTGTAACACTAAAATTATTTCGGATTATTAAGGGATTAATCTTTTCGCCAGAAA
>CAYONR010000158.1:0-4224 GCA_964405365.1 uncultured Halanaerobiaceae bacterium | reverse complement strand
TAATTAAAGGAGGATTTATAATGAATATTAAGGAGTTTATCAGGGAGATACCAGACTTTCCTAAAGAGGGGATTTTATTTAAAGATATTACTCCGATTTTGCAGAATCCTGAAACTTATAATTATGTTATTGATAAAATGGTTGAATATTATTCTGAGGTTGAAATAGATTATGTTGCAGCTATTGAAGCTAGAGGGTTTTTGTTTGGACCTCAGATAGCAATGAGATTGGATAAAGGTTTCATACCTATTAGGAAACCAGGCAAATTGCCTGCTGAAGTTATTTCAGCTGAATATGAATTAGAATATGGCACTAATACAATTGAAATTCATAAAGATGCTATAAAACCAGGAGATAAAGTATTACTAATAGATGATTTATTAGCTACTGGTGGTACTACAAAAGCAGCTATTAATCTAATAGAGCAGCTGGATGGTGAAGTTATAGGTATTGGGTTTCTGTTAGAATTAGAAGCATTAGAAGGAAGAGATGAATTAAAAGGATATAATGTATACTCATTAATTAGTGAGTAAATATAGATGTTTTAAATTAGGAGAATTTATATGGATCTTAAAAAAATAATTAAAAAAATAAAAACTTATATGGAAGATCCAGATATAGAAAATTTAGAAAAAGCATTCGATCTTTGTCATTCTGCTCACAAAGATCAATATAGAGTCTCCGGGGAACCTTACTATGAACATCCTTTAGGTGTTGCATATATTTTATCTGAGCTTGAATTAGATTTAACAACTATTATAGGTGCTTTACTTCATGACGTTTTAGAAGATACGGAAATAAAGAGAGAATATATTGTTAAAGAATTTAGTGAAGAAGTAGCTTTGCTTGTTGATGGAGTAACTAAACTTACAAAACTTGAATTTAAAACCAAAGAAGAGCAACAGGCAGAGAGTTTACGAAAAATGTTTCTTGCTATGGCCGATGATATTAGAGTAGTCTTAATAAAACTAGCTGATAGACTTCATAATATGAGAACATTAGGGTATATGAAGAAATATAAGCAAGTTGAAAAAGCCAAAGAAACTATTGAGATATATGCTCCATTGGCTCATAGATTGGGTATGTCAAGATTAAAGTGGGAGCTAGAAGATCTTAGTTTTAGGTATTTAAAACCTGATATGTATTATGAAATTTCAAGAAAAGTAGCTGCCAATAGAAAAGAAAGAGAACAGGAAATTAAAAAGGCGATTTCTCAAATTAATAATAACTTATCCGAGCAGAATATAGATGCTGAAATTTATGGGAGACCAAAGCATTTATATAGTATTTATCAAAAAATGGAGAGAAAAGAAGTTGATTTTAGTGAGGTATATGATCTAACAGCAATTAGAGTGATTGTCAACTCTGTAAGGGAATGTTATGAAGTTTTAGGTGTAATCCATGATTTATGGAAACCAATGCCAGGTCGCTTTAAAGATTATATTGCAATGCCAAAGTCTAATATGTATCAATCACTTCATACTACTGTTATTGGCCCAAATGGAGATCCTCTAGAAGTCCAAATAAGAACTCCTGAAATGCATAGAACAGCTGAATATGGTATAGCAGCTCACTGGAGATATAAAGAAGGGGATAATAATAACGAAGCTTTTGAAGAAAAGTTATCCTGGTTGAGACAGTTACTTGAATGGCAGAAAGATTTGCAAGAGCCTCATGAATTTATAGAGACATTAAAGATTGATTTGTTTGAGGATGAAGTTTTTGTATTTACACCTCAGGGAGATGTAATATCACTTCCTAGAGGAGGAACTCCTATTGATTTCGCCTATAATATTCATACAGAGGTAGGTCATAACTGTGTGGGGGCTAAAGTTAATGGTAAAATTGTTCCTTTAGAATATAAACTTGATAATGGAGATTTTGTTGAAATCTTAACCTCAAATAGTAGTACAGGGCCAACCAGGGATTGGCTGAATTTTGTAAAGACTTCGAGAGCCAGGAGTAAAATAAAGCGCTGGTTTAAACAGCAGCAAAAAGAGCAGATTGTTGCAAATGGCAAAAATACATTATTTGAATATCTTGAGAAAGAGAAGGTGGAGATACCTGACAATGAAAAGAATAAAGTTATAAAAGATCTTGCGAAAAGTTTAGGTAAAGATAATCCAGAATCTCTTTATGAAGCTATCGGTTATGATCAGATAGCTTTGAAGCAGGTATTAAAGGATTTACCTGATAAATATAAACAAAAAGATGAGTTAAAAGATTTGATTACAACCCCTCAAAAGAAAAGTCCTGATAAAGGTATTCAAGTAAAAGGAATGGATGATATATTAGTAAGAGTAGCTCAGTGTTGTAATCCAGTTCCAGGAGATGATATTATTGGATACATTACCAGGGGAAGAGGAGTTTCTGTTCATAGGTCTGATTGTCCAAATCTTAAAAGCTTAGATGATAAAGAAAGATTTATAGATGTAAAATGGAATAATCAGAGATCAGATTCTTATCAGGTGGATCTGATAATAAAAGCTGTTAATAAATCAGCTTTATTAAATGATATTACAAGTTTAATATCTAATGAAAAAATAGAATTGCATTCAGTAATAGCTAATAGTAATAAATATAATCAAGCATATGTAAAGATTACTGTTCAATTGAGTAGTAGAGAGCATATGCATGACCTTATTAGAAAGATAGAAAATATTTCTGGTGTTTTATCAGTTAGTAGAGCAAAACCCAGTTAATACAGGAGGTTATTTATGAGGGCTGTAGTGCAGAGAGTAGTTGAATCAGAAGTTGAAGTAGAAAATGAAAAAATTGGTTCAATTGATGAGGGTTTATGTATACTTTTAGGAGTAGGAGAAGAAGATACTGAAGAAGATGCAGATTATCTTGTTGATAAAATTGTTAACTTAAGAGTATTTGATGATGAAGATGGTAAAATGAATTTATCAGCAAAAGATTTAAATAAAGAGATATTAATAGTTTCTCAATTTACTCTCTATGGAGATTGCAGGTCAGGAAGAAGGCCAGGATATAGCCAGGCAGCTTCGCCGGGAAAAGCTAAGAAACTCTATAATTACTTTATAAGTAAGGTTGAGAAGACAGGGTTAGAATATGCCCATGGTGAATTTAAAGCTTATATGAATTTGACTTTAAATAATGATGGTCCAGTCACATTACTGATAGATAGTAAGAAAGAGTTTTAGTTTAATTTTTTGCTGGAGGTGATTTTAATAGATTATTTGAGATTTGCTTTTAATATGAATTCTGTAAATGGTTATTTAATCTGGGATTCAAAGGAAGCTATAATAATCGACCCTGGTTCTACCAAAGAGGTTTCAGAAGTCAAGGATAAAATTGAAGAATATGGTCTTAATTTAAAATATATTATAAATACACATAGTCATTTTGACCATATCGGTGGTAATGAAGTATTAAAAAGTAACTTTAATGTTAAGTTAGGAATTAGCAAAAAAGAGTCAGATAATCTTTCTGATCCAGAAAAGAATTTATCAAGATATATGGGAACTGAAATCAAAAGTCCAGAGGCTGATTTTTTTCTTGAATCAAAGGAAAGTTTAACTTTTGGTGATAGTAAAGTTGAAATAATATATTGTCCAGGACATAGTTTAGGAAGTATAAGTCTTTATAATAAAGAAAATAAATTATTATTTAGCGGAGATACAATTTTCAAGAATGGTGTAGGTAGAACTGATCTCCCTGGAGGAAATATGAATCAATTAAAAAATTCAATCAATAATTTAATTGAACTGCCAGAGGAAACAATAGTACTTCCTGGACATGGTCCAGAAACTACTATTAAAGAATTTAAAGAGTATTATCTTTAATGATTAATAGGAGGTATTTATATTAATGTTTAATAAATTGAGAGAAAACAGTAAAATTGTTGTTTATTTAGTGGTTTTAGCTTTTGCTTTAACAGGAGCTTTTATGGGTTATGGCGCTTATATGGGTGGAGGTTCAGGTGGCGGAGGTCAGCAGCAGTCAATGGATGTTGATGACGCAATTGCCTCAGTAAATGATAATGAAATTTCAAGGCAGCAATATTTTAATATGTTACAGAATTATGCTCAACAGACAGCTCAATTTTCAAGAACTCAGATGTTACCGTTTAGATTAAGTATATTAAATTCTCTTATAGAAGAAAGACTACTTCAATTTGAAGCTCAAGAGAGAGATATTAGTGTTGATGTAGGTGAAGAAGAAGTTGAAGAGGCAATAAATCAAATTTTAGAACAGAAT
>CAYONR010000157.1:0-4241 GCA_964405365.1 uncultured Halanaerobiaceae bacterium | reverse complement strand
TTAGCATTTCTCTTAAATCTTACTTATTAAATTATTTTTGTCAATCCTTTAAACTGCTCATATGTAATCTGGCTAGCAAAATCCTCTGTCTCTTCTACCTGAAAAGCCATCTGCCTTTATGTACCATTCAAATTTTCATGTTTACATATCTTGTGACAATCAGACTCATGAACGTCTTTTAAAATTACTCTAGTTTATAAATATTATATTTATTCAGTCTAACTAAATATATTCTTTGAGACTTCATACAAAACTATAAGTTATAACCTTTATTAAGGCTTGTAGTTTAAATACTAACTAGAGCAAGATAAAGCTTGTATATATAATTCAATAGTTATTACTAAGTACCTTTAAATTTTTTAATAAACTTATATATAAAGCCAGACTGGCTGCCACTGCTGGTTAAAGGATGGCTAAAGCCTGTCTGGCTTATACAGGAGAAACTGATCAAATATAAATTATTCTTAATCAAAATTAATTTTTGTAGCTATTATAAAAGATATCATCTCATGATTTCTATAAACCTCTTTGCTAGTTCAGGATCAAATTGACTACCTGCACCAAGTTCTATCTCTTTAAGTGCCTCCTCATGGCTCATAGGGTCTTTATATGGCCGGCCATTGGTCATTACATCAAAGGCATCTACAATCGATAAAACCCTGGCTCCAATAGGAATCTTCTTACCTTGAATTCCTCTTGGATAACCTCTGCCATCCCAGCGCTCATGATGAGATAAGACCTCATTTGCTATATGGGAAAAATCATCAATAGAAGAACAAATTCTATAACCAATCACAGGATGCTTCTCCATCAATTCCCACTCTTCAGAATTAAGTTCTTCTGGCTTATTTAAAATTTCATCAGGAATCATAATCTTACCAATATCATGCAAAGAAGCCAGCAAAGAAAGCTTATCCAGCTCAGAATTTGGTAAACCAATACTTTTACCTAATTCTTTAGCCAATTCTCCCATTCTTAAAGCATGAGTTTCTGTTTCCACACTCTTCTCATGTAAAGCAGACAATAATAATTTTACAAACTTATTTTTTGTGCTCTGCTCTTTTAAAAGTTTATCTTTAAACATATTATTTTCTGCCAGATGTAATTTATCAAAAATATCCTGATCCAGATCTTCTTTTACAGAAATACCATGGGCAATAGATATAAATGGATTATCCTTATTAGCAACCTCTATCACCATTTCCTCTTCTGTTATTTTATTAGCAACTATTTCATCCTTTGTCTTTTTTACTCCAGGAAGAATCACCAGGAACTCATCTCCACCCCAGCGACCTATTGTAGCTTTTTCATTAAACTCTTTTTTTAAAATTCTAGCCATCTCTATAAGAAAGAGATCGCCAATATGATGACCATAACTATCATTTATCAACTTGAGGCCATTCAAATCAAACATAATAATACTTACTGGATATCTTTTAGACCTCTCTAACCTTTTTAATTCTTCTTCGAGATAATATCTATTATATAACCCAGTCAATGAATCATGGTAACTCATATGTTTAATTTTCTCTACTCGCCTTTTCCTTTCGGTAATATCAATATACTGGCCATAACCGCCAACCATTTCACCAGATATAATTACTGGTATGCCTCGAATCAAACATACTTTTTCATCACTTGATTTTGTATACCTAACCTCCTCCAATTCAACATGCTCTCCAGCTAAAAATTTCTTTGTCAACTTGCGATTTGCTGCTTTTAATTTTAATTCTCGCTTATCTAAAACATCATCAAGATCTAAACCTTTAACATCAGCCAGTCTATACTCAAATAACTCTGTGAATTTTTTATTAATATCAATTACCCTATGATCACTATCGACTTTTACCATGGCATCATTACTATTTTTAAAGATTGTAGATAACCAGCGCTGCTCATTAATTAAATTGATCTCTGATTTTTTTCTAGCTGTTATATTATCATGGGAAATAACTGCACCGGTAATTATATCATTCTCTCCTAAAATTAATGGAGTAGCCCTAGCTATAAACCAGCGTTCTTCATCTGGTGAATGACATGTATATTCCATAGTAGCTTCTTTTTTAGCTCCAGACATTATATCTTTTATATCAAAAATAAAGTTTTTGGCATCATTTCCAACAGAGTCATCTGATAATACTGTTGAAAAATAATTCACCCCAACACCAACTATTTCAGGGTCTATCCCATTTTCTCTAGCAAAATCCTCCCAGAATTTATTAACATGAGTAATATAGCCATTCTTATTAATTACAGCTATATTTTCTGAAAGAGAATCTAATGCTGACTGTAATAATCTCTTAGAATTTTCTAATTCTTGTTTATACTTATATTCAGAGGTTATATCTGAAAAGACTAGAATAGCACCAGTAATATTGTTCATAATATCTAAAATAGGAGCAGCGGTATCAATGATCTGACGGATAAACCCATCTTTCGATATCAAAGTAGTATCACTAGAGCGACCTACTATCTGCCCCTTTTCTAAAACCTGGTTTAAAGGATTATAGGCAGGTTCACCGGTATGAGAATCCACAATATTAAAAACTATATTTATATCTAAATTTTCTGCTTCTTCAAATTTCCAGTCTGTCATTTCTTCAGCTGCTAAATTCATAAATGTTACTCTACCATCTATATCTGTAACTATAACTCCATCACCTATTGAATAAAGAGTTGTAAAAAGCTTATTTTTTGTTAAAACTAGCTGCTGCTCTTTTTCTTTTTTATCAATTATATTTGCCATTAAATTTGCAACTGACTTAATTAGAGTCTTTTCATCGGCTAATATCTTTTCTTCTCTATCATCGATATTCTTATCAAAACCTATTATTATTTGAACGTTTTCCTCAATATCAGTAGGAATATCTTCTACATATAAATCATAATCTAAAAGAAGCTGTTTGTCTGGATAACATTTCGATTTATATTTGATAACTGTTTTAGTTCTCTCTGGAAATCTAAAATAATCAGGCAATAATACCCCTATCTTTTGAAGAATATCCTCAAATTTCATCTCTTTATTTAATAGTAATTCAGTGACTCGAAAAAGGCATGATAGCTCTTTCGCCCTTTCTCTAAGATTTCCTTTTATATTATTAATATCATCCTGTTGAACTAATACTTTTAAATGAAATTCAATTGAATCCTTAAATCTATCGATAAGTTTTATTATATCCTGACTATATTTCTGCTCTTTTCTATCTAAAATACAGATTGTACCAAAGATCTGCCCATCTGGCCAGTAAACAGGAAGTCCATAGTAAGAAATCATGTCTAACTCTATATCAGGGTTATCCTTCCAGTTTTCATCTTTTAAAGCATTAGCAATATTTAAACTTCTACCTGTTCTAATAACATGTTCAGAGTAAAGACTATTCATCTTTTCTTTATTTTCTGGTTTATAAGGGTTATTCTCGCCCTGGCTGGAGACGAATATTTGCATAAAAGAAGGTTCTGATTTTATTATTAAAGCAGCTGCAACATCACTAATAGATGCTATGATATCAACAATACTCTGCCACCTATCTAATATCTCTTCAGAAACTTCTGGTTTATCTGTTTTAATTTTTTCCATTATAATCATCTCCAGACCAATTTGTTTAAAGTTATTATAGTTTAACTCTCCCAAAATTATAATCCAATCTATAATCTAAGTCTGTCTTGAATTAACATATTTTTTAAAAATTTTCTATTTATATAATTCAACACTAAACAATTAATCCCTCTTTAATTGTATAATTATTTAAAGGCCTCCCTTAGAACTTTTAAAAGTATTTATCATATTCATTCGCAGCTTTCTTATTTCCTGGATCGTCTCCTGAAACCTTTATTTTCCCAAAGTAACTTGACACTATCCTGGCTGGTTGGAAATAAAATTGACAAGCATCCCAACCTGTGCTATAATTATTTTCGTTGGACACAAAATCTAGTTTCATCGTCCAATGTAAAAATAGGAGGAATTTATTTAAATGATTTACACAGGTACAGTTAAATGGTTTAATGATCAAAAAGGTTTCGGTTTTATTGAAAGAGAATCTGGTGACGACGTATTCGTACACTTCTCAGCAATTCAGTCTGACGGTTTCAAAAGCCTGGAAGATGGACAGGACGTTGAGTTCGAAGTAGTAGAAGGCGACCGTGGACCACAAGCTGAAAACGTTGTTGCTGTATAATAAGTATATAAATAATACTTTAATATAAAGCAGAAAACGTGAGGCCCCTTACCATTAATTTGGTAG
>CAYONR010000156.1:0-4283 GCA_964405365.1 uncultured Halanaerobiaceae bacterium | reverse complement strand
ACGGCGAGGTTGATCCTCATAGTATTCAGGAGATCTGGCGAGAATTTAATCAGCCAGAAGATAGTGAAAGGGTTATCCATTCAATTGGTTATGGTGATGGTGGTGGGGGTATAACAATGGAACACCTTGAATATGCCAGGCGTCAGCAGGACCTTGAGGGTCAGCCGAAATTAGAGTTTGGCTTTATAAGAGAATTCATGGATGAATTGAATGAAAATAGGGAGGAGTATCCTGACTGGCAGGGAGAATTGTATCTTGAATATCATCGGGGGACCTATACCAGTCAGGCATTAACAAAATGGTATAATAGGAAGCTTGAGATAAAATTAAGGAATACTGAAATTATGGCTGTTATGGCTAGCAGTGAAGGCCATGATTATCCTGGTCAGGAGCTTGAAGCTTGCTGGAAGGATCTGCTTGTAAACCAGTTCCATGATATTTTACCTGGAACTTCAATTGCAGAAGTCTATCAGGATACTATCAGGATGTATGAGGATATAGATCAAAAACTGGATGAAACTATTGATAAATCAATTGGAAGTTTATTAGAAGATCAGGTTGGAGAGAAGCATATCAATGTCTGGAATCTGTTAGCCAGTAAGAGGGATAGTATTATTAGATTGGATAACCTGGATAATGAGAATAAAGTGATAATTGACCAGGATGAAAGAACTCTGCCAGCTCAGAAGATTGAAGATGAGTTAATATTCAAACCATCTGAACCGTTTCCAGGATTAAGCAGCAGTAATTATATAATTAAAGAAGCATCCAGTAATCAGAAGGATAGCAATAAAAATATTGAAGGTGCAGTTGAAATAGATAAAATTTCTGATAATGATGATTTTTACAGAATAATTAATAATAGGATTGAATTAATTGTTGATAGATATGGCAGAATCAAGTCTTTATATGACAGGATTAATGATAGGGAGATACCTAAATATAATGAAAAATTGAATCAATTTATCCTGGCAGAGGACCTACCGAGGAATTGGGATGCCTGGGATATTGAAGATTACTATCTTGATAAAGCAGAAAATATAAGGCCAGATTATGAAACAGAGATAATTGCAGCCGGTCCTTTAGAAGTTAGGGTTAGGTTTACTGGTAAATTAGGTGAGAACTCAGAGATAACCCAGGATATAACTGTCCAGGCTGATAGCAGTAGAGTTGATTTTGAGACTGAGATTGACTGGCAGGAAAGGCATAAACTTCTAAAAGTTGCGTTTCCCTTTGATATTCATACAGATCAGGCAATTTATGAAATACAGGGAGGTTATTTAAAAAGACCTACCCACAATAATACTTCCTGGGATAGAGCACAATTTGAAGTTCCTGCCCAGCGCTGGGCTGCCCTGGAAGAGCCGGATTATGGAGTGGCTTTGCTAAATGACTCTAAATATGGTTATCAGGCAATTGATAATAGATTAATGCTGACATTATTGAAATCTTCGACGGGACCAGATCGTCAGGCTGATCAGGGCTGGCATAAATTTACCTATTCAGTATTTCCTTATAAGGGTGGGGTCAGTAATGGAAAGGTCAATAGAGAAGCTGCAGATTTAAATAATAATTATCTAGTTATCAGAGGAAAGTCCAGTTATAACCAAAGCTTTTTAGAGTTTAGTTCAGATTCAGAAGGTATAGATCTCCTTGCTTTAAAGCAGGCTGAAAATAATGATGTTTTAATAATAAGATTAAATGAAACTACTGGCCGGAGACAGACTGTTAAGATTAATTTTAGAGAAGAATTTCAGAAGATTAAAGAGGTAAATATGTTGGAGAGAGAGCAGAATTTAATAGCGAATAATACAGATAAAATAGAGATTGAATTTAAGCCATTTGAAATCAAAACTATCATGCTAAGTTCATAAAATAATTATATTAAATTATCTCGCCCTCTATCTTCTGATAGAGGGTTTTTGATTTATGCAGGTGAAATTAAAAATATGGCTAATTATAATATTATAAATTAATCAGGGGGGATTTAAATGAATATTAACTCAAAGGTAGTGACTGTAAGGGGTTCAGGAAAAGTCTCAGTTCCTCCAGACTGGATTGTAATAAATCTGGACCTAGAAGCCAGGGAAACCAAGTATGCCGGTACTTTAAATTCGGCTGCTAAGCAGTTAGATCAGTTAAGAGAATCTCTTTATTCTGTTGGTTTTAAAAAAGAGGATATTAAGACTAAAAGATTTAATGTTGATACTGTTTACAGGAGCTATAAAGATAAGAATGATAATTATCGAAGGGTTTTTGAGGGTTATAAAGCCCAGCATGATCTTTATATAGCCTTTGATTGGGATAATGATAGATTAGAAAAAATCATCAATGCCCTTGCTAATTCATCAGCCAAACCAGAATTTTCTCTTAATTATACAATTAAAGATAAGGCTGCTGTTAAAAATCAGCTGCTTTAAAATGCTGTTGCAGATGCCAGGAAAAAAGCAGAAGTATTGACTTTAGCGGCTGGAGTAAATTTAGGCGAAGTCCTTAGATTGGATTATGATTGGACAGAAGTAAGATTCAGCCATGACTATAGTGTGGCTCGTGAGCACAGTATGATGTTGTCAGAGAGCCTTGATTTTGTGCCTGAAGAAGTTAAAGCATCAGATAATGTTACTGTTGTCTGGCTAATTGAATAGATTAAATCGGCAAAAATGTAGACAATTTATATAAATTACTAATTGAGTATTATATAATGATTATAAGGCAGGTGATAAAAATGAAATTTAAATTAATCATAATATCACTTATCAGTCTTATAATTTTAGTGAATCCAGCGATTACAGCTGAAGAAGTTGATTTTACAATACTCCATACCAATGATGAACATTCTGAGGTAGTTCCCCACTCCCCATTTTTAGATGTAATTCAGGAGAGTGAAGATAATAGCTATGGTGGTATGGCCAGACTGGCTGGAGCTGTTGAGAGTATTAAGGCTGAAAGAGATAATCTTTTGATTTTCAGCGGAGGAGATATAATAGGTGGAACTCCCTTTAGTTGGTTGGCATCTAATAAATATGGACCAGAGATTAGCATAATGAGTCAGATTGGTTATGATGGAATTGTCTTAGGGAACCACGAATTTGATTATGGAGTTAATATTCTAATAAATTTTTTCGATTATGCCGGCTATCCAGAAACTTTAGAAGAGACAACTATTCTAGGCAGTAATATTTATAGCCCAGAAAATTATCAATTCCAGGATTATTACAAACAGGAAGAAATAATTGAAATAGAAGGTTTGAAAATAGGCCTTTTCGGTTTGATTGGAAGAGATGCATCTTCTATAGCACCTGATCCAGGTGAATTGGAATTTGAGGATCCGATAGTTGAAGCTGAAAATAGAATTGAGAATTTAAAGGACCAGGATGCTGACATTATAATTGTTCTGACTCATTCCGGGCTGACTGAAGATAAGGAATTGGCTGAAGAATTTAATGAGATTGATTTAATAATTGGAGGCCATTCCCATGATTTACTCAGTGAGCCGATTACAATAAATAATACTAAGATATTTCAGGCAGGCGAGCACCTTGAATATATAGGAATTATTGATTTAAGCTATCATTTTAAGCAGGATCAGCTTAACATTGAGAATTATGAACTTTTAAAATTGGATAGTAATATTGAAAAAGATCAAAAAATCCAGGCAGAGATAGATTATTATATTGAAAAACTAAATGAACTTATTGCTGAAGAAACTGGGCGTAGGTTTAATGATATCAGGAGACCGATAGCCAGAACAGAAACTCCAATCCAAAAAGAACCCTATGGAGCAGAACATCCAATGGGTAATTATGTTACAGATGCTATCAGAATTATGGCTGATAGCTATCTTGAAGAGGATGTGGATATCGCTTTTTTAGGAAATGGTCAGATTAGAGGTGAATTAATACCTGCAACTAATACTGGTGAACTGGCATTATACGATTTAATTAAACCTGCTTCTATGGGGACAGGCCCAGAAAATAATTACGGTTTTCCACTGGTAGGAGCCTATTTAACAGGCCAGGAAGTTATTACTTTGCTGGAAGTTGCAGCTTTAGTACCAGAGGTCCAGGAAGACCGACATTTTATCCAGTTTTCAGGGTTGAAATATAGCTATAATTCCGAAAATACAGTGCTTTTTAATATACCATTTATTGATTTTCCAGTGCCGACGACTAATGCAGTTTTATCAGCAGAAAAATATACTGGAGATGGCTTTCAGCCAGAAGACTCAAATGAATATGAAACTTTTGTTGAAGATGAATTATATTATCTGGTAACAGATTCTC
>CAYONR010000155.1:0-4287 GCA_964405365.1 uncultured Halanaerobiaceae bacterium | reverse complement strand
AAACACCTTGATATAAAGAGACATTATAATAACCCCTTATAAATTATTTAGTTCCGTATAACCTGTCTCCAGCATCGCCTAAACCAGGCACAATATAAGCATGATCATTCAACTTTTCATCTACTGCAGCAGTGAAAATATCAACATCAGGATGCTCTTTCTGCACTCTTTCAATCCCTTCAGGTGCTGCAACTAAACACATAAACTTTATGCTTCTAGGATTTCTATCCTTAATAAACTTAAGGGCTGCCGAAGCTGAACCTCCAGTAGCCAACATCGGATCTACAACTATTAAATCTCTTTCATTCACATCAGTCGGTAATTTACAATAATATTCTACAGGTTCCAATGTATCTGGATCTCTATAAAGACCAATATGGCCAACTTTAGCAGTTGGAATAAGCTTTAAAACTCCATCTAACATTCCCAGTCCTGCTCTTAAAATAGGAACAATCCCCAGCTTTTTACCGGCAATTTTATTTGCCTTCATGGTCTGAATTGGTGTTTCAATTTCAACCTCACGGGTTGGCATATCTCTGGTTACCTCGTATGCCATTAATGTTGATATTTCATCAGCCAACTCTCTAAACTCTTTCGGTCCTGTTTCTTTACTCCTCAATAAAGTCAATTTATGCTGAATCAAGGGATGATCAAAAGTAAATACTTCGCTCATTATTCAGTCATCTCCTTTTCAATATTATCAATTTTGCCAACTCTTCTCTGGTGACGGCCACCAGAATACTCTGTTGTTAAATAGGTTTTAACAATATCTTTAGCAAGCTCAATCCCGATAACTCTAGAACCAAAAGTTAATATATTTGAGTTATTGTGAGCCCTGGCCATTCTTGCAGAATAACTATCATGGCAGCGAGCTGCTCTAATTCCTTTAACTTTATTGGCCGAAATAGCCATACCAATCCCAGTTCCACAAATTAGAATACCTAAATCAGAATCACCTTCTGCTACATTCTTAGCTGTCTTTTCAGCAAAATCAGGATAGTCAACTGAATCTTCGCTATCTGTACCAAAATCTTTAACCTGATAGCCTTCATCTAACAACCATTTTTTAACATCTTCTTTCATTTTAAAACCCGCATGATCAGAGCCAATTGCTATCTGCATTTTATTTCACTCCTTGTTAATTTTATTCGCCAACAATCAATTATCTCCTGCTTATTTAGATAAATTAGCTCTTAATTTTTAGTCTTATTATTTAAATCTATAATCTGACTGGCGGCCCTCATTAACCTGTTCATCACAGCTTCACCTAACCCAGAGTCAGATATTTTTTGAATCAATAATTTATCAAAACCTTTATTGTCCATATCCCTTAGTAAAGCAAACAATCTTCGTGCTATAATTTCTGGCTTAGTACAACTGCCCATCTCAAATATTTCAAGGTTCCCATCAGCACATTTACTAAAAGATTTAAGCTCAGAACTTGCTAAAAGGTCATTGATTTTTTCAGCAGTTTCAGTCGTTATTAATAAAGCTCTTTTCCCCTTAGTTTTACAGGCTTCTTTCCAGATGAGAGAAGGCGAATCTCCTGAAAGTAAAATCACTTCTGCCCTAGGAGAATAATGCTTATATTTTAAACCAGGAGATTTGGGCGAAATATCTGATTCAACTTCATACTGCTTATTAATTTTTTTGCCTATAACTTCTTCAAGTTGAAAGGCAGTTATACCACCTGGTCTCAGTAAAATAGGCTCCTCTCCAGTTAAATCTACAACTGTTGATTCTAAGCCAACTGAGCAGGAACCTCCATCAACTATTAACGGAATTTTATTTTCTAAATCCCTTAAAACATGATTGGCTCTAGTTGGACTGGGAAACCCAGAAGAATTTGCACTAGGAGCAGCCAAAATTAAACCTGACCTTGAAAGAATAGCTTTAGTCACAGGATGAGAAGGCATTCGAACAGCAACAGTATCCAGACCAGCAGTAGTTTCGTAAGGTAATTCATCTTTTTTAGGTAGAATAATTGTTAAAGGCCCTGGCCAAAATCTAGTAATTAATTCAAAAGCCAGATCATTTAAAGGTCTTGGTGAAACCTTATAAATATCTTGATGATCAGCAATATGAACTATCAATGGATTATCATGAGGCCTGCCTTTTGCGGCAAATATTTTAGAAACAGCATCAGGATTAAAACAATCTCCAGCAAGTCCATAGACTGTCTCTGTGGGTATAGCAACAACATCTCCCTGCTGCAATAACCTTGTCGCTTTAATAACAGCTTCACTACCAAGAATTTCAGCCGGAGACATATTAATATCTACTTTTAACATTTCTGTTTTCACGAATTACCGCCTCCACGGCGTACAAAGACAAACCTATCTTTTCCAGCACCGTCTTGCATTAACTGAAAATCATTCCAGCCCTCGAAATCAGAGAATAAATCTTCAATAGCTTCACCCTGTTTATCTCCAATTTCAAGAGCCAATAGGCCATTTTCTCTCAATATTTCTTTGGCCTGGGGGATCAACCTTTTGTAAATATCCAGACCATCTTTGCCCGCATGAAGAGCCTCTTCCGGTTCTGATTTAACATCTTCATCAAGATTTTCATATTCTTTAGATGAAATATAGGGAGGATTAGATACCACTAAATCAATTTCCCCTGCTTTACCCGGCAATAAAGGTTCTAATAAATCTCCATTTATCAGACCAGCCCTCTGAGAGAGATCAAACTTTTTGATATTTCCCCGGGCAACACGGATAACCTGATCAGAAATATCTATTCCGATACCTTTTGCATCAGGGAGATAATACAGTAGGCTTACTAAAATCGCACCACTGCCAGTTCCAACATCGACTATTTTCCTGGATAAATCAGATTCTTCTCGAGCAATCTCCAGAATTCTTTCAACCAATTCTTCTGTCTCCGGGCGAGGAATTAATACCCCTGCTTCAACATGAAATTCCAGAGACATAAATTCTTTCTTTTTAGTCAAATAACTTACCGGAGTACCCTGGGCTCTCTTCTTTACCATTTTTCGATATTTGCTAAGCTCTTCATCAGTTAAAGGATAATCAAATTTAACATACAGTTTGACCCTCTCAGTATTTAAAAGGTCGGCAAGCAAAACTTCTGCATCAAGCCTGGGACTGGATATATTTCTGGATTTAAAATACTCCTCTGTTCTATTTAATATTTCTTTAATATTTAAATTCATTAAATCCAATCCCTTCTATCATTTCTTAAAGATTTTCTAATTTCTTCTTTTTATCTTCTTCAATCAATGGTTCGATTATCTGATCAATCTGGCCATCAAGAACATCATCTAACTGATGAACCGTTAGATTAATTCTATGATCACTAATTCTTCCCTGAGGGAAATTATAGGTTCTAATCTTCTCACTTCTATCGCCACTTCCTACCTGACTTTTTCTGGCTTCAGCTCTTTCATCACGTTTCTCCTGCTCAAGTTTTTCTCTGACTCTGGCCCGGAGAATCTTCATAGCTCTAGCCTTGTTTTTATGCTGAGATTTTTCATCCTGACAGGAAACTGTCAGATCCATTGGCGTATAAGTTATTCTAACTGCTGAGTCAGTAGTATTAACGCTCTGGCCACCTGGACCACTTGAGCGGAAGAAATCAATTTTAAGATCATTCTCATCTATATCTATATCAACCTCTTCAGCTTCTGGCAATACAGCAACTGTTGCAGTTGAAGTATGAATCCGGCCACTTGATTCTGTTGACGGAACTCTCTGAACTCTATGAACACCACTCTCATATTTCAGGCGGCTGTAAATAGAGTCTCCCTCAACATTAAAGATAATCTCTTTAAAACCACCGACTCCACTTTCAGATGATGAAAGAATTTCAACTTTCCAGTTCTGCTTTTCGGAATAACGGGAATACATCCTATATAAGTCGCTAGCAAATAAAGCAGCTTCATCTCCTCCAGCACCTGATCTAATCTCAACAATAACATTTTTCTCGTCATCTGGGTCATCAGGTATTAGCAATAATGGAAGTTCTTCAGCCAATTTATCCAATTCAGGCTTTATTATTTCTAATTCTTCTTCAGCCATCTCCTGCATTTCGCTATCTTCACTTAATTCTATCATCTCTTTAGCTTCTTCAGTCTGCTGCTTCAAATCTTTATAACGTTTATATTTATCAACTAGCTTTTTTAACCTGGCATGCTGCCGGAGTAATTTCTGGTATTTCTGACTATCATTCATTACTTCCGGGTCACTTATCTTTTTACTTAATTTATTATAATCATCAACTAACTCCTCAAACTTATCTTTAACTGTTTCTATATGCATATAT
>CAYONR010000154.1:0-4291 GCA_964405365.1 uncultured Halanaerobiaceae bacterium | reverse complement strand
ATCATCCATGCAAATTTTGAAGGCATTATAAATAAAGTTACTTCTGGTGGTTTTATTATTTTAAGTGGTTATATTGATAAACAGTCAGAAGAATTAAAAAATAGATTGATAGATAATGATTTTGATATAAGAAAAGAGTTAGAGAGAAATGAATGGCGCTCATTAATTGCCAGGCGGGGTGATAGAAATGCGTAGATTTTTTCTTAAAGATAAACCGGAGAATTTAAAAGAAGGCGATATTGTTCCTATTGCTGGTGAACTATATAATCATATTTTTAATAGTCTTCGCCATGAATCAGGTGATAGAATATTATTGCTTGATGGTGAGGGTTCAAAATATGAAGTTGAGGTTCTGGAAGTTGGCCAGGAAACTGCTGAATGTAGAATTGAGTCTATTGGAAAAACAGCCGGTGAGCCTCAGATTCAGATTTATATAGCTCAGGCAATTGCTAAAAAAGATAATTTTGAGTATGTTCTACAGAAGTCGACAGAAATTGGAACAGTCGGGTTTTATCCTTTAGAGACTGCAAGAACTGTTGTTAAGATTAAAGAATCAAAAAAAGAGAAGAAATTAAATCGCTGGAAGAAGATAATCAAAGAAGCTGCTCGTCAATCAGAGCGGGGAGAAATTCCTGATATATATAATCCAGTAGATTTAGATAAGCTTAAGGAGAGTTTTTCTGACTTTGATGCTATTTTAATAGCAAGAGCGAGGAATGAGGCTAGAGGATTAAAAGAAGTAGTTAAAAGTCTCGAGTCTGTATCTGAATATGAAGATTTAAGGATTTTACTTTTAGTTGGTCCAGAAGGCGGCTTTACTGATAATGAAATAGAGTTAGTTTTATCCGCGAAAAATGCTTATGGGTTTAATTTAGGGCCAAGAATTTTAAGGGCTGAAACAGTTGCACCACTTGTTACTGGTTTGATATTATATGAAAGAGGAGAAATATGATTTTGGATGGTGATTTCAATGATAAATTCAGGTGTAAAAGCAGCAATTAAGAATTTAGGCTGTAGGGTTAATCAATATGAAGCTGAAGCTTTAGAGCAGATGCTTAAAGGAGCCGGTTATCAGGTAGTAGATTTTGAATCTAATGCTGACTTATATTTAATAAATAGCTGTGCTGTAACAATTTCAGCTGCCAGTAAATCGAGAAGTTTGGCTCGCCAGGCTAAAAGACGTGGCGGTGAAGATTCAATTGTTATTATGGCCGGTTGTTATACCCAGGTATCTCCAGAAGAGGTCGAGGATGTAGAAGAAGTTGATTACTTGATCTCAACATCCAATAAAGATAATCTGATTGAGCTTTTAAATGATTTAAAAATTGACGGAGATTCTAGATGGTTAGGAAGCAGGGATGAATATGAGGATATTGATAAGTTTCAGAAATTTAAGCTTGTTGATCTAAATCAGACAACAAGGGCTAATATAAAGATACAGGATGGTTGCGATCAGTTCTGTAGTTACTGTATAATACCCTATGCCAGGGGTAGGATTAGAAGTCGGCCTCAGGCTGATGTAATTGAAGAGTTTAAAAGACTAACTGCTCAAGGTGTTAAAGAATTTGTGCTGACTGGAATTCATCTTGGAGCATATGGCAGAGATTTTAATGGTGAAAAAGATTATCTGGCCGAACTTTTAAGAAAATTAGTAAATATAAAAGGTGAGTTCCGGATAAGATTAAGTTCAATTGAGGCTGGAGAGGTAACTGACTCTATGCTTGAAGTTATGAATAATTCAGAAAAAATTTGTTCACATCTCCATCTGCCATTGCAGAGTGGGAGTGATAGGATTTTGGATAAGATGAATAGGCCATATAATCAGCAGGAATTTTTAGGTTATATCGAGAATATTAAAAGTACAGTTCCTGGGATAGGTTTAACTAGTGATCTTATTGTTGGTTTTCCTGGGGAGACAGAAACTGATTTCAAAGAGACATTAAAAGTTGTAGAAGAAATAAGCTTTAGTAGACTCCATATTTTTTCTTATTCGCCCAGGCCAGGTACACCAGCAGCTAATATGAAAGATGATATAGATGGAGATATTAAAAAAGACCGATATAATAGGTTGAGTCAATTAGGAGAAAAGTTGGCTCAGAATTATCGGGAATCTATTAGTAATAATAAGCTTGAAGTTCTTTTCGAAGATAATTCTCATGATGGCATGATAATTGGGTATACTGGAAATTATATTCGGGTCGGGGTTGAATATCAGGAAGATTTAGTTAATAAGTTGAAAACTGTAAAGTTATTAAAGGCTATTGGCGGTGAACCCTACCCTGTTGAAATAAACGAATAAATTATCTGCAAAATTTTTAATTCTATGGTATAATCAAGTAAAGCTTTAATATATTATATTTAAAGGGGGGTTAACTATGGATGACTGCATATTTTGCAAGATAAGAGATGGTGAAATGGATACTGAGCTTGTATATGAAGATGAAGAGATTATGGCGTTTGCTGATATTAATGCTCAGGCACCAATTCATCTACTGGTTGTCCCTAAAGAGCATATACCATCTATTGTAGATGTTAAAGATTATGATTTGATTGGTAGAGTCCATCAAGTTGCCGTTGAACTGGCTGAAGAGAGAGGGCTTGAAAATGGCTTTCGAATAGTCAATAATTGTGGCTCAGAAGGTGGGCAGACTGTTAATCATCTTCATTTCCATTTATTAGGTGGCAGACAGCTCCAGTGGCCTCCAGGTTAAATTTAAGGAGGAGTAGATATGTCAGAAAAAATAAAATTAAATAGGTTCATTTTAGGTATTATTTTCGGAATTTTATTTATATTTATAATGGCAGTACCTGTTTCGGCCAGGGTTTATTTTATTCCTCTTCATGGTGATGTAGACCCAGGAATGGTTTCATTTTTAGATAGAGGTTTAGGAGAAGCCTTAGAGAGTCAGGCTGAACTAGTAATAGTTGATGTTGATACCTATGGTGGGTTAGTTGATTCTGGTATTTCAATAAGAGATCAGTTAGTTAATTATCCTGGAGAAGTAGTTGCTTATATTAGTAACCGGGCCTGGTCAGCAGGAACATTAGTTGCTCTGGGTGCTGATAGGATTTATATGAGTGAAGGAAGTAGTTTGGGGGCTGCAGAGACAAGGCCCTATGATGAAAAATATATTTCTGCTCTAAGATCTGAGTTTGCAGCTACAGCTGAAAGAAGAGATAGGGACCCTGATATTGCAGCTGCCATGGTAGATGCAGATATTGAGATTGAAGATGTAATAGAAAGTGGTAAATTATTATCTTTGACATCAACCCGAGCTGAGGAATTAGGATTTGCAGAAGGAAGGTTTTCTAATTTTGATGAATTCTTAGATTATCTTGGATATACTGAAGCAGATTTAACCAGAATTGAAAAGACAGGTCTGGAGAGTTTTGCAGGTTATATAACAAACCCTTTTGTGTCGGTGTTTTTGTTGTCTTTAGGAATTATAGCTTTAGTAGGTGAGGCTTTAATACCTGGTTTTGGTGTTAGTGGGACAATTGGAGTTGCCAGTCTGGCTATATTTTTCTCTGGATATATGATTCAGGGATATGCAGGACTGGGGCTTATTGTTCTCTTTTTAGCAGGGCTTTTATTGATTGCAATTGAGATATTTGTAATCCCAGGGTTCGGATTTACAGGTATAACAGGAATTACAGCAATCTTTGCCAGTCTGTTTTTCATTTTTCCAGAATCTTCAATGGCTTGGACTATTATTGCTTCAGTATTAGTCTTATCTACAATTGGAACTATTTTATTAATCAAGTTTTTTGGGACAAGTTATTTTTGGCGGAGGATTTCACTAGCTGAAAGTTTGACGTCTGAGACAGGTTATGTCTCGAGTAAGGATTATAAGAATTTAGTTGGTAAGACAGGTAAGACTGTTAGTACTCTGAGACCTGCAGGAATTGCTGATTTTGATGGTGAAAGAATTGATGTTGTCAGTGAAGGAGGTTACATTGAGGCTGACACAAATGTTATAGTTGTTAAGGTTGAAGGCCGAAGAGTTATTGTCAAACCTAAAAAGGAGGAGTGAGAGAATGGATATTTTTTCAATTGCGATTATTATCTTAGTAATTTTATTTCTGATTGTATTTTTCTATTTTATTCCACTAGGTTTATGGATTTCTGCAACAGCGGCTGGAGTTAAGATCGGGTTCTTTAATCTGATTGGAATGAGGTTGAGGAGAGTTCCACCAGGACAGATAGTTGGTCCGATGATAAAATCTCATAAAGCCGGACTTAAATTAAGCAGTGATAAGCTTGAGGCCCATTATCTGGCTGGAGGTAATG
>CAYONR010000153.1:0-4328 GCA_964405365.1 uncultured Halanaerobiaceae bacterium | reverse complement strand
ATGATATTGATCGTTTAAAAAAGGTTTTAAGAATCCTTGATAGAGAAGAAGAGCTTCAGAAAATTTTAAACGATATTAATGAGGAACTTTCAATTAGAATTGGAGCTGAAAATGAATTAGAAGATATGGAAAATTGCAGTTTAGTTCTGGCCAGATATCATATAGCTAAAGGCGCTAGTGGCCGGATTGGTATTATTGGACCAACTAGAATGGAATATTCAAAAGTTATATCTTCTGTTGATCTGGCTGCAGAATTATTGAGTAAGTTAATTTCTAGTACAGGTAGGTGATAACATGGATTCTCAAAATGAAGAAGCAAAAAATATAGAAGAAAACAAATCTGGAACTGTTGAAGAAGAGAGGGAAGAAGCAATCGAATGTGAACTTCAGCCTGATGAGATGCAGGAAAAGATAGAAAGATTAGAAGAACAGGTAGATAGTTTGGAAGAAGAGAATCAGAAATATCTTAATAAATTGAAACGTTCTCAGGCCGATTTTGCCAATTATCGGAGAAGAACTAGAGAAGAGAAGGCCGACCTTGCTTTAAAATATAAGGTTGATATAATTGAACAGGTTCTCCCTATTTTAGATAATTTCCAGAGAGCTCTTGCCAGTGGTTGTGAAGATGATGGATTTTCTCAGGGAGTTGAGATGATTTATCGGCAGCTCTGGACTGTTCTAGAACAGGAAGGAGTTAAAGAGATAGATGCTGTTGGTGAGGAATTCAATCATAAATATCATGAAGCTGTTGAAAAAGTAGAATCTGATGAAGAAGAAGGAACTGTTGTTGAGGAAGTCCAGAAAGGTTATTTGTTTGAAGATGTTGTTGTAAGACCGGCTATGGTTAAAGTGGCTGGTTAAAATATAAAAAATGTTTTAAGGAGGATGTTATAATGAGTAAGATATTAGGTATTGATTTAGGAACAACCAATTCATGTATGGCTGTTATGGAAGGTGATGAACCAACTGTTATTCCTAACAAAGAGGGTGGCAGAACAACACCTTCTGTTGTTGCCTATAATAAAAAAGGTGAAAGAATTGTTGGTGAACATGCTAAAAGACAGGCAATAACAAATGGAGATCAAACAGTACAATCTATTAAGAGAGAGATGGGTACTGATCACAGAGTTAATCTTAAAGGTGAAGAATATACACCACAGGAAATTTCTTCAATGATTCTTCAGAAAATGAAGATGGATGCTGAAGATTATCTAGGTCAGGATGTTGAAGAGGCTGTAATAACTGTTCCAGCTTATTTTAGCGATAGTCAGCGTCAGGCTACAAAGGATGCTGGCAAGATTGCTGGATTAGAAGTAAAGAGGATCATTAATGAGCCCACAGCTGCTGCATTAGCTTATGGTCTTGATGATGATAAAGATCAGACTATTTTAGTCTTTGACCTTGGTGGAGGTACTTTTGATGTCTCTATTCTTGAAATTGGAGACGGAGTATTTGAAGTTGTTGCTACCAGTGGTAATAATAAATTAGGTGGCGATGATTTTGATGAGAGAATTATTGATTATCTGGCTTCGGAATTCAAGAATGAATATGGAATAGATTTAAAGAAAGATAAAATGGCACTTCAGCGTTTAAAAGATGCTGCTGAAAAAGCCAAGATAGAATTGTCCAGTGTTAAAGAGACGAATGTCAATCTACCATTTATAACTCAGACTGATGATGGACCAAAACATTTAGATGTTGATATAACAAGAGCTAAGTTCAATGAATTGACTGAAGATCTTGTAGAAAAGACAATGGAACCAACCAGACAGGCTCTTAAAGATGCTGGGATTGGGAATGGTGAAATTGATGAAGTAATTCTTGTTGGTGGTTCAACTAGAATTCCTGCAGTTCAGGAAGCAGTTGAAGAACATGTTGGTAAAGCTCCGAATAAAGGTATTAATCCTGATGAAGTTGTCGCCGTTGGTGCTGCAATTCAGGGAGGAGTCTTATCAGGAGATGTTGATGACCTTGTTCTATTAGATGTAACTCCATTATCATTAGGTATTGAAACACTTGGTGGGGTATTTACAAAATTAATTGATAGAAATACAACTATACCGACATCTAAGAGTAAAGTATTCTCCACTGCAGAAGATAATCAGACAACTGTAGATATTCATGTTCTGCAGGGTGAGAGAAAGATGGCTAAGCACAATAAGACTCTTGGACGTTTCCAGTTAACTGATATACCACCTGCTCCAAGAGGGGTACCACAGATCGAAGTTACCTTTGATATCGATGAAAATGGTATTGTTAATGTATCAGCAAAAGATAAAGGTACTGGAAATGAACAGAATATTACCATTAAATCTGATAGCGCTTTAAGTGAAGAAGAGATTGAAGAAATGGTAAAAGAGGCAGAAGAACATGCCGAAGAAGATAAAAAGAAAGTTGAAAGAATTGAAAAGAAAAACGAAGCTGAAGCTATGGTCCATTCTGTTGAGAAGACTCTGGATGAGGCCGGCGATGATGTTGATAGTGGATTGGTTGAAAAGGTCGAGAAGGCAAAAGAAGATTTAGAATCAGCTCTTGAAGGTGAAGATATAGATATTGATTTAATTGATGAGAAGATGGAGACATTAACTGAAGAGATGACTGAATTGAGTCAGGAACTTTATTCCAAGCAGGAAGCAGCTGGCCAGGGCGAAGCAGGTCAAACTGGAGCAGGAGCTGCTGGAGAGCAACAAGGTGCTGACTCAGCAGATGATGATACTATTGATGTAGATTATGAGGAAGTTGATGAAGAAGATAGAAATTAATAAAAATGATTTACTGGTTAAAGGAGGGAGTCTTCTGCTCCCTTCTTTTAACTGTTTTTCTAACTGCAGGAAGGTGATTCTTTATGGCTAGCCAAAAAGATTATTATGATATATTAGGTGTCGACAGAGATGCCGATCAGAAAGAAATTAAAAAAGCATATAGAAAACTGGCAAAGGAATATCATCCTGATCGCAATCCGGATGATCCTGAGGCCAGCGAAAAATTTAAAGAGATATCAGAAGCCTATGGTATTTTAAGTGATGAAGATAAAAGGGCTCGTTATGATCAATATGGTCATGCCGGTATAGGTGATGATGATTTCAATTATGAAGACTTTGCCCAAGGAGGTTTTGGGGGTTTAGAAGATCTCTTTGAAATGTTCATGGGCGGAGGTTTTTCTGGGATGGGTCAACGCGCCCAGAATAGGCCGTCAAGAGGAAGAGATTTAGAGTATCGGATGGAAATTCCTTTTGAAGATGCCGCTTTTGGAACTGAAAAGACTATTAGAATTCCAAGGCAGGAGACCTGCCAGACTTGTGATGGTTCAGGCGCTAAACCAGGTAGTAATCCGAGGACCTGTCCTAAATGTGATGGTAGCGGTCAGATAAGAGTTAATCAGAGAACTCCATTTGGGAATATGGCCCAGATTAAGTCCTGTGATCGCTGTCAGGGCAAGGGAGATATAATTGATGATCCATGTCCTGACTGTAATGGCGAAGGCAGGGTGAATCGGAGAAGAGATATAAAAGTTGATATTCCTGCCGGTATTTCTAGTGGTCAGAGAATTAGATTATCTGGTAAAGGTGGTGCCGGTAAACGAGGCGGTCCATCAGGAGATCTCTTTGTAAGAGTAGATGTTAAATCCCATGACTTATTTGAACGGAAAGGTGACGATGTTTATTACGAACTGCCAATAAGTTTTGTGCAGGCAGCTCTAGGAGATGAGATTCAGGTTCCAACACTGGAAGGAGAAGTTAAATTAAAAATTCCTGAAGGAACACAACCTGGAGATAGTCTCCGGCTCAAAAATAAAGGTATTAATCACCTTCGCTCCAGCGGTCGTGGTAATCAGTATATTAAGATTAAAGTTGTTATTCCAAAGTCTCTTGATTCTGAACAGAAAGAACTACTTCAGAAATTTGCTGAAATCAGTGGAGATGAAATCAACCCAGAAAGTAAAGGGTTTTTTAGTAGAGTAAAGGATGCCTTTGGAGGTAACTAATGAATTATATAGTATATCATTTAAAACTGCCGCCAGAATTTGAGGCTATCGGCGAGGAATTATACTCTCAGGTCTTTCCTGAGGGGTTTCTTGCTGAAAGCCTTTCTGGCGGCAGAATTTTATTTTCTGGTTATATTGAGAAGACTGGTTTTGGTAAAAACAATGAAGATAAACGTTATGATAAATATTGGCTTAAACTGAATTCTTATTTAAATAAAAGAAATTTTAATTATACTTTAAAGAGAGAATTATATAAGGAGAAAGACTGGGTAGAAAATTGGCGTGATAATTATCAGCCAGTAGAAGTTGAAACCGACTGGATTATTTTACCGCCCTGGAAAAC
>CAYONR010000152.1:0-4333 GCA_964405365.1 uncultured Halanaerobiaceae bacterium | reverse complement strand
TGCCCATAAAATAGAGTTAGATATCCAGTAAGTTTTGGAGGAATGTTTATAATGGATAAGAAAGATATTTCAAATGAATCTAGCAAAGATTATATTTATGTTAATCTTTATGGAGGTTTAGAAAAATATTCGCCTGAAAAAATAAGAAAGGGCAATAGAATTAAATTTAATAAGATAGATACTGTCCAGGATATTATTGATTATTATAAGATACCTGATGATGAAGCCAGAGTTATACTTTTAGACGGCAGACATGTGAAAAAGAGTCATCAACTTTCTGGAGGAGAAACGCTCAGTATCTTTCCACTTCTCGGAGGCGGTTAAATTTTATTAGAACAAGGTGTTCAGGGGGGATTATATGAGAGATTTTCATGCAAAGAAATTAAACAAGGAGCCACAGTTTAAACTCCATCCATGGAAGATAATTGAAGAAGAATTTAAAGTTGAAAACAACCATCATCATGAGTCGATTTTCTGCCTGGGTAATGGTTATATGGGACTTAGAGGTACAGTTGAAGAAGATTATTCTGGACCTGACAAAACTACGACTCCAGGTTTTTATATTAATGGGTTTTATGATAGTGAAGAGATCATCTATGGTGAAGATGCTCCTCAACTTCCGACTAAAAGCCAGACAATTGTTAATCTTATGGACTGGACCGGTATTAATCTTTATCTTGGAGATGAAAAATTGGATCTCTTAAAAGGAGAAGTTTTAGAATATAATAGAGAACTTGATATGCGGAAAGGACTTTTAGAGCGGAATTTTATCTGGCAGAGTTCTTCAGGTAAGAAGATAGAAGTTGAAATTATGCGCCTATTATCTTTTAAGAGAAAACATCAAGGATTGATAAATTATCGTTTTCGGCCATTAAATTTTAAAGGTGAAATAAGAATTGTTTCCACTTTAAATGGGAATATACAGAATCATCATCACTTTAGAGATAAACATGTTATGAGAACAAAAAATTCTGGTTTTACTAATGGCAGATATTATCTTCGTCAGGTAACCAGAGAAAGTGATCTTGAGGTTGCTGTTGCTGTTAAAAATATATTTGATTCAAAAGCAAATATAAATTATAGAAGAGATACATATGAGATAAATAATTGCCTCCATGAAGAGTTTGTAATTAATGCCAGAGCAGAACGCTGGTGTAAATTAACTAAATTCTTCTCTGTAAAAACTTCAAAGACTATCGAATCGGATAGACTGGTTGGCCAGGTTCTTACCGATGTTAATATGGCAGCAGAAGATGGTCTGGTAACATTCTTAAGGGACCAGAAAACCTATTTAGAAGAATTCTGGAAAGATTTTGACGTAAAATTATATGGCGATAGATCACTTCAGCAGGCTATCCGTTTTAATGCCTTCCAACTTCTCCAGTCTACAGGCCAGAATGAATATAATAATGTAGCAGCCAAAGGCTTAACTGGAGAATTTTATGAAGGCCATTATTTCTGGGATACAGAGACTTATATAGTACCTTTTTATATCTTTAATCGTCCTGAAATGGCCAAAAAATTATTGAAATATAGATATAATACTTTAGAACAGGCAAGGGAGAATGCAGATAGAGTTAGACTTGAAGGTGCTCTTTTCCCATGGAGAACAATTAATGGCGAAGAGGCTTCTGGCTTTTTTATGGGTTCAACAGTTCAATTCCATATTGACGCTGATATTGCCTATGCCATTTATTTATTCGTTACAGCCACAGAAGATATGGATTTTCTTTATAAAGAAGGAGTAGAAATTCTGGCAGAGACCGCTAGGATGTGGTGTAGCAGAGGTAATTATATTCATGAAAATGGTGGAAGATTTTGTTTTAATGAAGTTTCTGGCCCTGATGAATATAAGCCAGGGGTTAATAACAATTGCTATAATAATTATATGGCTAAATTCAACCTGGAATATGCTGCAAAAACTCTAAAGCAGATGCAGGAAGATGCGCCAGAAAGGTATGAGAATCTAAAAGATAAAATAAATTTAGAGGACAAGGAATTAAATCAGTGGAAGCAGGCAGCCAGCAAAATTTTTCTGCCTTTTAATGAAGAGTTAGGAATACATCCCCAGGATGATTCATTTATAGAAAAAGACCCAATTGATATTGATAGAGATATTCCCCATTCAGAGATGCCGCTGGTAGCCAACTGGCATCCTCTAACAATTTGGCGTTATCAGGTAATCAAACAGGCTGATGTAATTCTTCTTATGTTAATGAGGGGCAATCAATTTAGTCTTGAAGAGAAAAAAGCAAATTATGATTATTATGAACCAAAGACGACCCATGATTCATCATTATCTCCTTCTGTTTATAGTATTATAGCTTCCGAGATCGGTTATTTAGATGAAGCCTATAATTACTTTGTTCAGACAGCCAGGCTGGATCTAGATGATTTTAATGAAAATGCACATCAAGGTCTCCATACTGCTGGAATGGGCAGTGCCTGGATGGTCCTTGTTTATGGTTTTGCAGGAATGAGAAATTATGATGGTGACATTCAGTTCAACCCATATTTACCAGAAAAATTGGATGGATATCAGTTTACAGTATTTTTTAAAGGGAGACATTTAAGGGTAAAAGTTGGACCGGAAAAGACCAGTTACCGGCTTTATTCTGATCAACCTCTTTATATTCATCATTGCGGAGAGAGGTATGATTTAGAACCAGATAGAGAATATAATTTTGATAACAGAGATTTTAGCCAGTTGCCCTGGCGTGAATAATAATGCTGGATAAAGAAAGATATAGCAAACTCAAATAAGTAGGTGATAGCATGAATGATAATCAAAATCGTCTAGTAAGAGCGATAACAAAAGATCGTCAAATCAGAGTTCTCACAGCCAGAACAACTGAATTAGTTGAGGAGGCAAGAAAATTACATAAGACTTCTCCTTTAGCTACTGCTGCTCTCGGCAGAACACTTACAGGGGCTTTACTTGTTGCTTCGCTTTTGAAGTCTGGCCATGAAGTATCATTATCTGTTGATGGAGATGGTCCCCTTGGTAAAATTGTAGCAGAAGCTAATTATAAAGGTGAGGTTAGAGGATATTTAAAAAATCCTGATGCCCATATTCCATTAAAAGATGGAAAATTGGATGTTGCAGGTGGAGTTGGTCAGGGTGAATTAACAGTTAGAAAAATGCTTGCTAATGGCAAACCCTATGAAGGCAGCACAAAACTAATCAGTGGAGAGATAGGAGAAGATCTTACCTATTATTTTACAGTCTCAGAACAGATTCCTTCTTCAGTCGGATTAGGTGTTTTGGTAGATAAAGATCTTTCTGTCAGAGCGGCTGGTGGCTTTTTACTCCAGGTTATGCCAGATGCTAATGATGAAGATATAGATTTATTGGAAGAAAATATAGCAAATATCGGGTCTTTAAGCCGGCATATAGGTGAAGGTAAAGGTCCAGAAGAAATTTTAGATCTGGTAATGGGAGATATTTATTATCGGATTTTAGAAAAGACAGATGTTCAATACCACTGTCGTTGCAGTGAAGAGAGGATTACTTCGCTGGTAAAAAGTTTATCTAGGGAAGAGATAGATTCAGTTTTAGAGGAACTAGGAGAAATCGAAATCCAATGCCATTTCTGTAATCAAGCATACAGTTTTGATGAAAATGAAATTAATGATATAATGAACAAAGAAAGTTAGATATAATTTAATAGGAGGTAAGATAAGATATGTTACAGAAATCTGCAAATATAGTTAAAGGCTTAGCTGTTGATGGTGTAGAAAAAGCTCAGTCCGGCCATCCTGGAATGCCAGTTGGTTGTGCTGAAATTGGAACACTCTTATATACAGAAGTAATGGAACATAATCCCCAGGATCCTAAATGGCCAGATAGAGATAGATTTGTTCTCTCTGCAGGCCATGGATCAATGTTATTATATAGTCTTTTACATCTAAGCGGCTACGACCTTAGCCTTGATGATTTAAAGAATTTTAGACAGCTTAATTCACCGACTGCCGGTCATCCAGAATATGGCCATGCACCAGGTATTGAGACAACTACAGGACCATTAGGCCAGGGTATTGCCAATGCCATAGGTATGGCTCTAGCGGAAGAGATGCTTGCTACTAAATTTAACCGCCCAGGATATGAAATAGTAGATCATTATACTTATACAATTGCCGGAGATGGCTGCATGATGGAAGGTCTTAGCAGTGAAGCTGCTTCTCTAGCAGGTCATTTAGGACTTGACAAATTAATTGCATTTTATGATTCAAACCAGATCTCAATCGAAGGTAGTACTGATTTAGCTTTTACAGAGGATGTTGCTAAAAGATTTGAGAGTTATGACTGGCAGGTAATCGATAATGTAGATGG
>CAYONR010000151.1:0-4349 GCA_964405365.1 uncultured Halanaerobiaceae bacterium | reverse complement strand
ATTTATCCAATGATATAGCTCTATCTCTGGCTGCCCATGATGTTAGAATTGAAGCTCCTATCCCTGGGAAATCAGCGATCGGGATAGAAGTTCCTCATCAGGGACCATCGATGGTACGATTTAGAGAGATTGTTGAAAGTGATAAATTTGCCGATGCCGATACCAGATTAAATCTTGGTTTAGGTCGGGCAGTTGATGGCTCCGAAGTTGTTGCTGATTTAGGCAAGATGCCCCACTTACTGGTGGCCGGCGCTACTGGTTCAGGTAAGAGTGTCTGTATTAATAGTATTATTGCCAGTCTTTTATATCAGAATACACCTGATCAATTAAAGCTTTTATTGATTGATCCTAAAAAAGTTGAACTTGTTAATTATAATGGACTACCCCATTTATTTAGTCCAGTTGTAACTGACTGTAAAAAAGCTGCTTCAACTTTACAGTTAATTGTTAAAGAAATGGAAGATCGGTATGATATCTTTGCTGAAACAGGAACTAGAGGAATTGAGTCATATAATAAGAAGTCAGATGATCCTCTGCCATATATTGTTGTTATTATAGATGAATTATCTGATCTGATGATGGTAGCAGCCAATGATGTTGAGGATGCTATCTGTAGACTTGCTCAGATGTCCAGAGCTGCTGGGATTCATCTTGTAATTGCAACCCAGAGACCGTCTGTTGATGTAATAACTGGACTTATTAAGGCCAACATTCCTAGCAGAATTTCTTTTGCAGTCTCTTCTGCGACTGACTCTAGAACTATTCTTGATACTGGAGGAGCAGAAAAGCTTCTCGGTAATGGAGATATGTTATTTCATCCAGTTGGTGCCAAAAAGCCATTCAGGGTGCAGGGAGCTTTCATAGACAATGAGGAGATAAATAATCTAGTTAATTATTTAAATAATCAGGTAGAGCCTGATTTTTATATTGATGAAGATGAATTTGAAGATCTTGAGTTAAATTTTGATGATGAAGAGGATAAACTTTTAGAAGATGCCATTAGACTTGTTGTAGAATATAGGGCCTCAATTTCAATGTTACAGAGAAGGCTCCATATCGGCCATTCCAGGGCTGCAAGATTAATTGATACAATGGAAGAGATGGGAATTGTTGGACCTTATGTTGGAAGTAAACCAAGAGAGGTTTTGATATCTGAAGATGAGCTTGAAAATTATTTAGAAGAGTAATTTCTAACTATTAGACCAGATTAAAACTTAAAGAAGGATTATCTATCTTTAGTATAGAATATAATAGAGAGAGGCAAAATTATGGAAACATTATATATGGAATATAAAATAATAAAAAATAGACCTGGATTATTAGGTGATCTTGCTTCTCTATTAGGCTTATTACAGATTAATATAAAGACTATAGCCAGTATAGAGAATTATTATCGAGGTTTATTACTTGAGATTAAAGAACCTGAAGTAAAAGAAAGACTTCTTAATGCCCTGGGAGCAGTTAAAGAACTTGAACTTACAGGATTAAGAACTCCTCAATTAGAAGATTTTTTAGCCCTAAAGCATGGTAAAAAGGTTTCATCGAGATTTAAAGAAGATAGTTATTTATTTTCAAGACAGGATTTAGAGTTGCTCATAGATTTCTTAAGCTTTTATATTATTAATAATGAGGAAATATTAATCGGTATAAAAGGTAGTCCAAGAATAGGCAAAACTGAAACAGCCATTGCAGCAACTGTTCATTCCAATAAACACTGGAAATTACTATCTACGACATTACTCAGACAAACAACATTGACTTCTGTTCCTGAAAATATTCTAAATAGTAAGACTGTATTTATTATCGATGCAATTACAACATTTAGAAGAGCTTCAGCTGATCATGTCAGGTTTATTAGAGAATTTTTAAATAAACCCTTATTAAAAATTATCGAACATCCAGAATTTTTGATTCGAGAAACCACCATTTCTTATAAGGATTTTGATCTTTTAGTCGAATTAACAGAAGATATTAATGAAGATTCTGACGAAAAGCTTGATAATTACATGTATTCAATTAATAGTTTTGAGTAAATTGGGAGGGGGTCATACTTTTGGCCGCAGGAAAAACTTTAAAAGAAACTAGAGAAGAAAAAGGAATTACTATTGAAGAAGCAAGTAAAGCGACTAAGATTAGAAAAAAATATATCTTAGCTCTTGAAAATGATGATTTTAGTAAGATTCCTGGTAAGGTTTATGAAAAGGCTTTTTTAAAAACATATGCTAGTTATTTAGAAATTGATCAAGATAAAATTTTAGATGAGTATCAACTTGACCAGCAGTTAGATGGTGTTGAGGAAGAAAATCTTGGTCGCAAGAGAAGGACTAAAAAGAATAAAAAAGCTTCAATTTTTAATTTGATTTCTAGAATTACTGGAAAAGTCATGATTATAATATTAATTATTATTCTATTTGGTGGAGTAGTAGGTTATAATCTATTAGTTATGAATGGTAATAATAGCGATAATGGCTTTACTGAAGTTGATGAACAGATTGAAGAGGAAGCTATTGATGAAAATGATGCAGTAGACGAGTTATATTTAATAACAGAAGACGATGAGGAAGACGAAGATAACTCTGAAGCCGAAGTTGATAGTGACAATTTATTAGAAACTGGGATTGATCCTACTGATTTAGATGACGATAGTATCCAGCCTGATGAAGAAACAATAGTAGATTTAGAAGATGAAGTTGATATTGCTGAAATTTCTGAGCAGGAAGCAATAGAGGAAGATGAAGAAGAATCTGCTGAAAATGAAGTGGAAGAAACTCTTTCCTATTTTAATGTTATCGCCAGTGGTGAAAGCTGGATAAGGGTTATTGTTGATGGTGAAACTGAATTTGAAGGTATAATTAATGATGGCGATATTCTTGAATATGAGCCAGACTCAGAAGTTCAAATAAGAGTTGGAAATGCAGCCGCCATTTCGGTTGAGTATGGAGAAGAAGAAGTAGGTCCTCTTGGTGGTAGCGGACAAGTTGTTGAAGAAACTTTTCAATTATAATTTACCATGAAAGGGCTGAATTAATGAAAAAAGAATGGAACTTTAACACAAGGACTGTTCATGCTGGTGAGGATCCATGTCCTCAGACAGGTGCTTTAAGAGTGCCAATATATCAAAGTTCTACTTTTGTATTTGATAATGCTGAACAGGGTGGGAGACGATTTGCAGGAGAGGAACCAGGTTATATATATACCAGGCTTGGTAATCCAACACAGACGGCATTAGAAGAGAAAATGGCTAACCTTGAAGACACTGAAGCTGCAATAGCACTAGGTTCTGGTATGGCTGCAGTTTCATCAACTGTTATGGGACTGTTAGAGGCCGGAGATCATATGATAGCTTCAAAGACGTTATATGGTTGTACTTTCTCTTTATTCTCTGAATTATTACCTAAATGGAATATTGATGTATCTTTTGTTGATATGTCTGATCTTGATAATGTAAGAGACGCTATCAAAGATAATACAAAAATTATTTATACTGAAACGCCATCAAATCCCACCATGAATTTAGTGGATTTATCTGGACTGGCAAATATTGCAGGGGATAATATAATCACAGTTGTAGATAATACATTCATGTCTCCGTATCTCCAGAAACCAGCAAAGTTTGGGATTGATATTATCATTCATAGCGCAACTAAATTTTTAGGAGGCCATGGTGATACAATAGCTGGTATAATTTGTGGACCTGAAGAACTTTTAAATTCGTTTAGAGGAACAACTGTTAAAGATTTTGGAGGAATAATAGCTCCTTTTGATACATTCTTGTTACTAAGAGGTTTAAAGACTTTATCTGTAAGAATGGATAGAATAATAGAAAACGCAAAAGTTGTTGCTGAATTTTTAAGTGAACATCCAGCTGTTGATTCTGTCTATTATCCTGGCTTGAAAGACCATCCTCATTATGATTTAGGAGAAAAACAAATGAAAGGGCCTGGCGGAGTGATGTCCTTTGAATTAAATGGTGGAATTGAAGAAGGCAAGAAGCTTTTAAACTCTCTTGACTTATGTATTCTTGCAGTTAGCTTAGGCGATGTAGACACTTTAATCCAACATCCGGCTTCGATGACCCATTATGTTGTCCCAGAAGAAGAGAGGCGTTCTGCAGGCATTACAGACGGTCTAATAAGGCTTTCAGTTGGTATTGAAGATGCAACTGATATTATTGATGATTTAGAACAGGGGCTTAATAAAATCAAATAAGTTTTTTATTCGCTGGCAGTTTATATTTTTAAGCTGTCAGTTTTTTCTATCATAAAACAAAAAAACTTCAGCTAATTAGCTGAAGTAAAAATGGTGGAGGGGAAAGGATTTGAACCTTTGAAGGCATCGCCGGCAGATTT
>CAYONR010000150.1:0-4385 GCA_964405365.1 uncultured Halanaerobiaceae bacterium | reverse complement strand
GCTGAACTAATAGTAAGCTGAGCCGGTTTTCTTCCGTTAAAGAGATAGATTATAGCTAATTGCTGTAATTGAAAGAGTGGTTTTTATAATTAGGATGGTACCACGGGTGATAATCTCGTTCCTTAGGGGCGGGATTTTTGTGTTTATATAGATAAAAAAATTTTAGGAGGTAATATTTATGTTATTACGAGAAGAGAGTATTGAGAAGGAAGTTCAACTTAGAGAAGCACCAGCGGATGGTGTATTTCCAGAAGAGTTTTATGTGACTACCAATCTGCCAACCTTTGTCTATTATAATAATTCCTGGTTACAGGTTGATAGGAGTGAAATGGATTGTGGAATAGCAATTGAAGATGGGCAAGCAATTTCTAAATCAATTAATGATGTTTTTGCAGGAGATTTAATAGCTGTTGGCGAATATGGTATTGAGACAGTTTCTAGAGAAGTAAAAGAGGAGAAAGAAGGCTTTGGTTTTATGACCAGTGCCACTTCATCTGAGAAGCCTAAGAATAAGATAATTAAAGAACTGGCAGACGAGATGAAACAGATTAAAGCTGAAGGCGGAAAAATACTTGTTGTTGCTGGACCTGCAATTATTCATACAAATGCTGCAGGAGAGCTGGCCGATTTAATTCGCAAAGGCTATATTAATGTTCTCTTTGCTGGCAATGCTCTAGCAACCCATGATATAGAGGCAGCTATTTATAATACTTCACTTGACTGTCCTTTATCAGATGAAGGCGTTAAGGGAACTGGCCATGGCTTTCATCTTCAGGCTATAAATAAGGTTAGAATGGCTGGCTCGATTAAAGCGGCTGTTGACAAGGGAATTTTAAATAGCGGTATAATGTATGAAATAATAAAAAATGATGTTGATTATGTCCTGGCTGGATCAATCAGAGATGATGGTCCACTGCCAGATGTTGTAACTGATTCTATTGAAGCCCAGAATTTAATGAGAGAAAAGCTTGATGGAGTTGAGTTGGTGCTTATGCTAGCAACTATGCTCCATTCAATTGCAACAGGTAATTTGATGAGTGCTGAGATTAAATCAGTCTGTGTAGATATTAATCCAGCAACTATTACAAAACTTGCTGATAGAGGAACTGCTCAATCTGTTGGTCTGGTAACAGATGTTGAGCTATTTCTTAAGAATTTAAATTCATATTTATAAGCAAAATATTATACAAGGGGGATAGATATGGAGGGAAGAAAAAAACTCTATAGATCTATTGATGAAAGAATAGTAGGTGGAGTCTGTGGTGGAATTGCTGAGTACTTTAAGGTTGATCCAGTTCTAGTAAGAATCGTCTTTATTATTTTATTTTTTGGTGCAGGTTCAGGTCTGCTGGCCTATTTTATTGCCTGGATAATAGTCCCTGAAGAACCAAGGTAAATAAATTTATAAATATGAGGGGATCTTATGATTAATATAATTTTATGGATCTTATTAATATTATTAATTCTTCTGGTTCTGGTTTTTATTGCACCAATAAGTTATAGGATTAAATTTGATTATTCCGAAGAGAAAAAATTTTATAAAATAAAAATATACTTTTTAGGAATAAAAGTATATACAATTGAGAATAAATCAGATAAAATAAATGTTAGTAGGAGCATAAAAGAAAAAGTTGAAAACAAAGAAAAAACTAAAGTAAAAAAAGAAAAAAGTAAAACTGAATTTTTTTCATTTATTAGAAAATATAATTTAACAAAATATTTAGAAGAAGCCTGGGTTTTAATAAAGTCTATACTTTCCCAGGTGTTACCAAGAGATTACCAGATTAATTTTAAAGCAGGATTTGAAGACCCCTATTACACCGGGAGCTTAGCGGCTTTCTTTTATAGTCTGGATGGTTTAATAAGAAGGGAGCGAATTCAACTTGATTTAATATGGAATAGGGAGGTGATTGCTGCTCAGGGGTATCTTTATGGTAGGTTTATGTTGGCCTCTATCTGTTTTTATCTTATAAGATTTATTGGAAAGACAGGTCTTTATAAAGAATTATTTAAAAAAATAAGGGGGAGATTCAAAAATGGCTATGACTCAAAACGTTCTAGAAACAATGTATAGTAAGTTGGATAAATTTTTGAAGACAGAGACAGTTATTGGTGAGCCGATGGACCTCGGGGAGATTAAATTGATTCCAATAGTGACTGCTTCATTTGGTATGGGTGGGGGTTTAGGAGAAGAAAATAAAAAAGGCGGTAAAAGTGAAGGCGGCGGTGGTGGCCTGGGCTGCAGGATTTCTCCTGATGCGATATTAGTCATTAAAGGTGATGAGGTTGAATTAATAAAGTTAGATGCTAAAAGATCTTTAGATAAATTATTTGAGATGATGCCAGAACTAATAGGTAAAGTTGAAAGTATGAAGTCTTCAAAAGAAGATTATAATGAGTCTGCTGAAAAAGGACAGGAAGAATAAATTAATAAATATAGCCCTGGAAACAGGGCTATAAATTTGACTTATTACTTGTAATTATAATAGAATAGCAGTAGAGTTTAATTTAATTATACATAATTATTTGGTTTACGAGGAGGAAAAAGGGTGCAAGAAAAGCTGGATAAAGACAAAAATGAAACAAAGAAAAGTTCGCAAGAGGAGAAAACAGGTTTTCTTAGCTGGAAGAAGAACCTTAATTTTAGGGTAATGGTTGTAATTGCAGTAATTTTGATTGCAGCATTTGCAGTGCTGGGTTTTGTAGTAGATAATACAGTTTCAGATCAAATTCAAGATTTAGCTCAGCAGAGAAATATGGAATCGGCCCGAGCAGTTGATGGTGAAATAAACGCTTTATTTAATGGTTTAATTAATGAACTTAGAGTTTATGCTGATGAAGAGGGAAATAGATTAAGTAATGATTTCACCTTTAGATATGTAGTTGCATCAGATTATATAAGTGATCATGATGAAATTGAAACTTTATATTTTGCAATGCCAGATGGAAATATATTTTCACACCCCGAGAGGGAGATTGATTTTTCAGTGAATGACAACTGGTATGAGCAGTCGGTTGAGAGAGAAGGGGTTTACTGGACTGAGAGAATGACATTATCAGATGAAGAGGATGATGTATTGAGATTTTCCTTTCCAATTTATGAGGATGAAGATAATCAAGAGTTGATTGGTGTTTTAGCTGCCGATGTTCCTGTTCAATATCTTGTAGATATTATAATAGATAGAGATATTGGTGAAGAGGGTTTTGCTTATATTGTTGATAGGAATGGGAGAATAGTAGCCCATCCAGATAATGATATTCAAGCTGAAGGTTTAAATATAGTTGAAGAGAGTGATTTAGGAGCTTTATTATCAGGTGAGGCTGGAAATATTGAATATGAAGATCAGGAGGGGATTACCCAGGTTGCTTCTTATACTCCACTCGAACCGTTAGAAGGTGCAGTAGTAGTTAGAGAACCATCAGAAGTAGTTTATATGGCTGCAGGAGAAGTTAGAACTCAGATAATTATGGTAGCAGCTGTAGCTGTTTTAATTTCGATTTTTGGCCTATATTTCTTCTTTAATTCCCAAATAATTAAACCTTTAAATAATTTGAGTACTCAAATTAAAAAAGTTGCTGAAGGTGACTTAAAGGTTAATATCAAGACTAAACGAGAAGATGTAATTGGCGGTATTTCTAAATCTTTCAATGTAATGATTGATGAATTAAGAGGGTTAATAACTAGCATTAATAACTCTGCAGAAGGTGTTAATGCTTCAGCTAATAATCTTGAACAGGCTTCAAATCAGATGGGAGAAGTCTCAGAACAGGTTACAGTTTCAATTGAAGAAGTTGCTGTAGGTGCAGATGACCAGGCAGCTAATGTTGATAAAGTTAATAATCAGATGCAAGAATTAGATAAAGCACTAACTCAGCTGGCAAAATCTAATTCTCAGGTTCAGAGTTTATCTGAGGAAATGGAAAAAGAATCAAGCCAGGGTCAGGATGAGATGGCTAAAGTCGGTGAGCAGATGAATCTGATTAAGAATTCAATCGAAGAAGTATCCGGTCAGATTAATGAATTGGAAGGCATTTCTTCAGAGATAGATTCAATTCTTGAAATAATTAATAATATAGCCAAACAGACTAATTTACTTGCATTGAATGCGGCAATTGAAGCTGCTAGAGCAGGTGAAGCAGGACGAGGATTTTCAGTTGTTGCTGATGAAATAAGAGAATTAGCTGAAGAATCAAGTGAATCTGCAGGTAAGATAGGCGAGTTAATTGCAGATATTCAGGTAGAGACTGAAAGTGCTAGCAAGAAAATGGCTAATAGCACGGATCAGGTGAAGACAGGCGAAGAAGTTGTCGAATCAGCAGATCAGGCATTTGCTGAGATTAATGAATCTATTCAGAGAGTCAGCAAGGGAATTCGTGAGGCTAAT
>CAYONR010000149.1:0-4407 GCA_964405365.1 uncultured Halanaerobiaceae bacterium | reverse complement strand
TTTTAAATCTTGTCAGCCCTTTATTTATATGTTAAGCTTAATAATACAAATGTTCGCAAAGGGGGCGGCAATGATGACAATAAAACCTCCAATTGATTATTCAACTCTACCAGATAGAGATATAGCCTGTCTCGATATCAAATCTTTCTATGCCAGTGTTGAAGCGATAGCAAGAGGGGTTGATCCCTTTAAAACAGCAATAGCAGTTGTTGGCAATCAGGACCAGAAAGGCTCTGTTATTTTAGCGGCCAGCCCTTATATGAAAACTGAATTTAATTTAGGGACCGGCAATCGCTTATATGAAATCCCTGATATTCCAGATATAATACTTGTTGAGCCAAGGATGGAATTATATATGGAAAGATCTCTCGAGATAATCGATATTTATACTAGCTATGTCCATCCAGATGATATTTTTATTTATTCTATTGATGAAAGCTGGCTTGATCTTAGTAAGACAGAAGATCGCTATGGGGGCACTAAGAAAATTATCGAAAAAATAAGGAATGAAATTAATTATAAATATGGTCTGGCCTGTAGTGTTGGGGTTGGACCCAATATGTTTCTTTCCAAAGTTGCTATGGATGTGGAGGGTAAAAAGACTGGTTATGCTAGATGGGGATATGATGATATCAAAGATAAATTATGGCCCCTTGAAGTTTCCGAGGTCTGGGGTATTGGCAAGAAGACAGCAGCTAAATTTAATAAATGGGGTATCTATACTATGGCCGATGTTGCCAGCAGGAATCCGGAATTTTTCAAGCGGCGTTTAGGTGTAGTTGGGGTTGAAATTTATCGTCAGGCCTGGGGCATTGATGATAGTCGACCTGGGGGCTTTTATGATGATAAAAGAAAAAGTATTGGCCGGGGGGCAACTCTTTATCGTGATTATCAGAAGTTAGAAGAGATTAAAACTGTAATCTTTAATTTAAGCGAAGATATTGGTTATCGAGCCAGAGAATTAGGGCTGGCTGGTAAAACAGTTAGTCTTTATATTCGCTACAGTAGAAATTTTCATAAAAAAGGGTTTCAGGCTCAGCAGACTTTAGAATCTGCCACTAATTTAGAGCATGAAATTATGGGAGCGGCTCTGGAACTTCTAAATAAAAAGCATCAACCAGGCAGTCCAGTCCGGCGACTCAGTGTTTCTTTAAGTAACCTTTTAGGCGAAGAGAATATCCAGCTGAGTCTATTTCAAAATAAAGAAAAAAAGATGAAACTGGCTAAAACTAGAGATCAGATTCGGAAGAAATTTGGCCCTGAGAAACTAGATTACGGCCTGAGCCAGGCTGATGGTAGTATCAGAGAGCGGTTAAATAGTAATATCGGTGGCCATAAGAGAAAATAAGCAGGAGAAATCAGATAAGGCCCAGAAGTATAATAAATAGAATGAACTATAGTTAATAATTGCAGATATAAAATTGTTCCTGGAGGGATTATGATGGCAGTAGATAATAAAAATATTTTAGTAGTTGAAGATGATGAACTTATTCGTAGACTACAGAAAATTAAATTGGAAAAGGCAGGCTATCAAGTATATGAAGCCAAAAATGGACTAGAAGCCTGGAATATGATTAAAGATAATAAATATTCTTTGATTATTATAGATATCTATTTGCCAAAATTAGATGGTTTTCAGTTATTAAAAAATATTCAAGACCAAGAAAATTCAACAAAAACAATAATGCTTTCTAGTAAAAGTCAAAATAAATATATTAAAAAAGCCTATGATTTAGGTGTTGATTTATATATGACAAAACCTTTTGATTCTGCTGATTTAATCGAAAAAGTTAAATCAGTTCTGGAGAATTAACTATGTTAAATTTAATTTACATAATTATATTTATTTTATTGGCCAGTATAGGAGCTTTAATATTTATTTTAACAGCTTTTCATATAAGAATATATTTTCAAAATAAGAAATATCAGAAATTGAAAAATGAATGGGAATTAATTTTACTTAAATTTCTTAGCGATGAAATTTCATTAGAGGAAGCAGAAGAAGTTTTTGGTAAAGATTATAAATATATTTGGGAATTCATTCAAACCTATCTTGATAATTTAGAAGGTAATGACTATATTAAATTAAAGAACTTGCTTCATGCAATTGGTTTCAATGAATATTATTATAATAAATTAAAGAGCGGTTCAGATAAAGAAAAGCTTAAAGCAGCTGTGATATTAGGTAAAATCAAATATGAAAAATCTATACCAGAGTTAAAAGCGATGCTGGGGTCAGATTCCAGTCTTAAAATAAAAATAGCAGGACAGGCTATTTCTCGGATCGGAGAGGTGTCACTGATCTATGATATAGTTAAAGCATTTTTAACTAGAACTTATATAACCTATGAAGGCATTTCTCAAATTTTAATAACTTATGGTGAAGATATATGTCCCAGTCTTATTAAAATTATAGAAGATTGGCTTGACGGTAATAGAGATATTAAAGAAGAGTTTCAAACTTCATCCTATCAACCGATTGCACTTTTTGTAGAGCTTTTAGGACACAATAGGTATAAAGCTTCTATTCCAATTTTGGAAAGGCTTTTAAGAGAAATAGATAATGAAGAGCTTATTATTCAAATATTTAAAGCTTTATCCAGGATTAAAGAACTAGTTGAGATAGACTTAACCCCATTTATAAATCATGAAAACTGGGTTATCAGGAGTCAAGTTGTTCGTTATCTTTATAAAAACTGGGAGGCAGGCTATTCTAAACAGCTAAAGGCGAGACTTTTTGATGAGAACTGGTGGGTTAGTTTTTATGCAGGTATGGCTTTATATCATAATAAGTTTAAAGATTTTCTTGAAAAGGTAGCAGCCAGCGATAACCCAGGCTCAGATATTAGTAATTATATTTTAGAGGCAGGTGGACAATTTGAACATTTTTAAAATACTGGTTTATATATCAATTATATACTTTCTTATAATAAATCTTACTTATATTACCTTGAATATAATCGCTTTCTTTTCATTAAAGAGAGAGAAAGTTAAATATGAAATTACTGATCTTAAAAAAGCCTTTCAAAGCGAATTTTATAAGCCTTTAAGTATCATTGTTCCGGCTTATAATGAAGAGATGACAATTGTTGAGAGTATTAACTCAATGTTATCTCTGGAATATCCAGAATTTGAAGTAGTAGTAGTTAATGATGGTTCTAACGATGAGACTCTTGAAAAACTTCAAGCAGAATTTAATCTGGTTAAATCCAGTCGCAAATATAAAGGCAAGCTTGAAACTGAAGAAATTAGAAAAGTATATGATTCTATTGATTATCCGAATCTGGTAGTGATTGATAAAGAAAATGGCGGGAAAGCGGACTCTCTAAATGCAGGGATTAATGTATCTTATTTTCCGCTGGTTTGTAATATAGATGCTGATTCTTTAATTGAGAGTGATGCTTTACTAAGGCTTGTTGAGCCATTTGTTGAAGATAGAAGAGTGGTGGCAGCCGGTGGAACTATAAGGATAGCCAATGACTGTCAGGTTGAGCAAGGCGAGATTACCCAGGTTAATCTGGCTAAAAGCTGGTTGGCCCGCTTTCAGATAGTTGAATATCTTCGGGCTTTCTTATTTGGCCGTGTAGGCTGGGCAGCTATCGAGGGTTTACTGATTATTTCAGGAGCTTTTGGTATCTTTAGAAAAAGTCATCTTATTTCAATAGGGGGTTATAGTAAAGATACAATCGGGGAAGACATGGAATTAGTTTTAAAACTGAATAGGATGTTAGAAGAGCAGGGGCGAGAATATAGAACAGTATTTTTGCCAGATCCAGTCTGCTGGACTCAAGTCCCAGAATCATTAAAAAGCCTGGGCCGTCAGCGTCGCCGCTGGCAGCAGGGGTTAGGTCAGAGTCTGTTAATGAATAAAGAATTATTATTTAACAGAAAATACGGTGCTGTTGGCCTGCTGGCCTATCCTTTCTTTCTATTCGGGGAGTTTTTTGGACCAGTTATCGAATTGATAGGCTATATCTCAATTATTATAACTGTAGTTTTTGGAATAGCAAGCCTGGAAATGGTTCTTGCTTTCTTTACTGTTTCGATATTATTGAGAATCTTCCTATCTACAATCTCTGTTATATTTGAAGAGATTTCATTTAGAAAATATGATAAATTAACAGATAACTTAAAGTTGTTTCTGACAGCTGTTTTAGAAAGCTTTGGCTATCAGCAACTTCACACTTTCTGGCGCTTACAGGGAATATTTGACCTCTTAAAGAAGCGGGATATCTGGGGTGAACAGGATAGAAAAGAATTTAGTGATTAAAGTATATTAAATATTAATTATATTATGTAAGGAGTAAAGAGATGAAAATTATAAAATTAATATTTTCGCTGCTGCTGATAACTATATTATTCAGCAGTAGTATATTAATATCGAATCAGGCTCTTGCTCAAAAGCAC
>CAYONR010000148.1:0-4409 GCA_964405365.1 uncultured Halanaerobiaceae bacterium | reverse complement strand
GGGCCAAATCCGATCGAACCTAAAAAAGAAGGTGGCAGGTATGTATTATCCAATCGTACTGCCCGGGAAATTGTGAAAGAGTCCCAGTCACCTATATTGACATAGCACGTATAATGAGCAGGCATTTTTTTGAAGTTATAGTTTATATGTTGATCGTATATTCATATTAAGCAGCAGAAAAAGAGTAATGATGAGTAATTTGCCTGCTGGGGAGCATAAAAAAATATATTATACCAGCGGGCTTTACTTCTTTTATTTTCGCCGAAGAATAATAGCCATCTTAAAGAATATGAAAATGACAGCTTAAATATCACAAATAGGAGGCCCAAAAAAGTGAGAGATAATAATCAGAGAGAATAAATGGAGGTGAATAACTACCTTTAAAGTTTAGAAAGGCTATTGAAGAAGTCCCAAAATACTACCCGAAAAAAGAACTGACCGTGAGTATAATTTTTGTTATGGGATATGATCGTAATCATATAAAAAACATATTTTACGATCTATCATTCCATGATGAAGATCCAAAGTTTACAAAAGCAACAGGAGATGAGTGCGGTCATATAAGATATCAGTCTACATTGCTTTATTACAATCTGTAAGCTAGATAATTAATCTAGGAAAGGGGGGGACTATGAGAGAGCTTTAATTCCACTATTTGTGAAAAATGTTAGGTTAGAAACATATATTCCTTAGGCAATCAGCTCAAAAATAAAAAATTGGAGGCTATATAACCTTGAATAAGCTGAATATAACTAAAAAACTTTCAGAGCTGCCCGGAAATCTTGAAGACTATGAGGTAAAAGAAAATCAGGATATGCTGCCGGAAGAAAAGGAGATTACTTTGAATATGCTGGAAGGAAAGACCGCGTTTCATGCCGATAAAAGATCGGCAATTAAGTGGGCGGTAGAGAGATTGAAAGATGGAGAAGCAGAACTGGATTATCTGTATTATAGTGATGATGTCATTTATTCTATTGGAATTATGATACCTTGCAATTTAATCACATTTAAATCGGTCCCGCGCAAATCTGATTCTATATCTTCATGTTTCAGTTAACACCTTAGATACATTAAAGGTCATTCTGTCGGTTATTATTCCACAGTAAATTGAGTTACTATATTTTCTACACAAATTATGTAAAGAGGAGATAGAGATGAGGGGAGGCTTACCATTTAATCCTCCCCCCATACTTAATAGTGGACTCTAGAAAATTATAGTGGGCTCTAAAAAAATAATATAAGCAGAAAATAATGGAGGCAAAATAAATGACAACAGATAGAAAGGTTATTACAAATACAGATTATCTCAGTGAAGATGAAGCAAGGAGATTGGTAAAAAGGTTGGAAAAATATCTGAAAGAATACAAAAATAACAGTAATCCTGAAGAGGCCCTGAGTAATTTGCTATTTACTGAATCCAAATTAGGAAAAGATAAGAAAGTCCCCCCTTTAATAAAATATGTCGAAACATGGATAATGAAAGCATTGTGTGCTTGGGGTAAAAATGAAAGTGAATATTGGCCTGAATATCATGTATTTTCAGGAAATAATATGACTTATTTATACCATCACCTTCCTACGATAGTCGAAAATGAAAATGAAGAAAGGTACTGTAAAAGAGATGAAATAAGACAGGAGATATTACTGATATTAATGAGAAGACTCAAGAATTTCACTTTTAATTACGACGATAATTCATCAGGTTACAGTAAAGATAATATTCCCGATAGTGATAGCGAGATGGTGGTAAAATTTGAGGAAAAGCACGATAAGGAACAGGATATAAATTTTTGCGTGGAAAAATATATTGCTGAAAAGGACAATCATCAAAAATTAGAAGATGAGACTGTGGAGCAAAGTTTAAAGGCTGCCTATCACCAATTCCTAAACTATATTAAAACGACGATAGAAAATGAGGTGCTCAGTAAGATAATTGATATGGATGGGTACAGAGAAATACCCTCTTACGAGCAAAAACAAAATGATACTAAAGATAATGACGGTGATAAATATTATCAAAATAGATTCGTCTGTGGTAAAAATGAAAGCAGCTCAAAAATTCAAATTACACAAATTGATGACTATATAACACATAGAAGGGATAATAATGAAGATACATCCACCAATATAGATTATGATGTAATTTCCGAAAATGCTTTTAATACCACTGAGGAAGAGTTGATAGCCCAAGAAAAAAGAGAAAAATTGAGAGCTGCAGTGGACAGACTGCCGGAGAAACAAAAAGATGCAGTGGAAAAATATTATTTCTATAATTGCGGAGAATTGACACAAAAAGAAATAGCTGAGAGAGAGAATATATCACAGCAGGCAGTAAATGATAGGTTACAAAATGCTTATGATTTCTTGAGAGATGAATTGAACAAAAAATGGAATAAAAATAGCAGGCAGGCTTCCTAGAAACTTAATGGAATGTATGATATGGAATATAAGAGGCTAATTTTTCAGGCATACCGGGGGCCCGCTTCGCCCCCGGTTTATTATATAAACTCAACTATTTTCTTTTAGAGGAGCTAAGTTCGTTAAATACCCGGCAACCGTTAATAGCAATCGTTAATAGATCAATATTCAACTATTAATGGCAGTCTTAGTAACCTCATGTAGGTCATTATTTTTTACAACCTTTTTACAACCGGTAAACCGTACAACCGTTAAGCCGTACAAGCTTAAAACTTAAAAACCTGATAACCGCACAATCTTAATTGTTTATTATCTTCTATCTTGCAGTCATAATATATTTTGCAGTCACAAAACTTTTTCTCAATTATATAATTCCTCTACCGTTAATATCATCAGGAATTGAAAGTCTTGTTCTTTTACAACCACCTATTTCCGTCTATATTCGACTGTGTACTGCTGTGAACTCGTATGATTTTATGACAAGAGTATTATTTCTCAGTAAAATCAGTCAGTTAAGTCAGTAGGATGGATAACCTCTTCACTTCGCCTATTTGTGAATTTCGATATACTGTATTTTCTTGGAACGAGATAACTACGGTTATAAAATATAAACTTTTGTAGTTGAATGGCGTTGATTGTGATGATCTTCTGAGTTTGTGCATCATCTATGGAATGTACAGCACATTATAATTGATAAAGTGGATTTTTTACTTGCTCCTATGATATTAACTGTCGTAAAACCCTAGACTTCGTATAAGCGTACAACCAACTTCATATTTGATACAACATAAATGTATAAACGTTCAGTCGTAATTAAGGAGAAAATACTTTTTATGCAGATAAGTGATTTTATCTAACGGTTTTGTTTTTAGAGATAGTATATTACTTATACGACCTTAATTACTCCCTCACTATTATATATGCGCGAAAACGGCAAAATACAAGGCAAATTTGCCTAATTTGCGTAAAAAAATCTAGAATAGGACTAAAGTCCCACTATATTTTTGCTGCTAATTAGTCTCTAGGAAAAAGTTGAGGGTATGTAAGATAAGATGGTTGATAAAGAGTTCCCAGATACCTTATTTGGTGCTCAGAAGGCTCTGAGAGACCTCTGATAATTATATATGCGCGGAGGGAAGGTAATATGCCTCTGAGTATGTTTTGGTTCTCTATTGCCCTGGAGACACCAGCTAATCTTGAAAACTACAAAGAATAGGGGGAGAAAATATTTTTTTAATTACTGTAGATGAATGGAGTCATATTCAATTCATTATCTTATTATAAAGGTTTAGATTTTCTGCGAGGTGAAGAGTTTCCAAAAATAACTGATGGAGATGAGCCAGGTCATATAAGGGGTATTTTGCTGCTAAAAATAATATAAATTACAGGGGGCGAGAGGGGGAGGATATCTTATATTATACCCTATTCGTGGTTTTAGGTTGAGGAATCGCCATTAAGGTGATTAAATTTCAAAAACTAAGATCACGGCCCTAGAGCGCTTATACGCAAAGCTTTCAACTTTAGCAACCCCAGGGGGGGCAGAAAAGATCTGTACCTCTCGGGGATTTTCTATTTTTACAAAACTTTCACAAGGAGGTGAATATAATGGCCGACCATCAGAAAAATATTAACGAGTATAAATAGCCCTTAGTACCCTGTCAGTACCCACCTCAGCAGGTTATGAGTCCCCCTATCAGCATCCTATCAAGGGGTAGCTCAGAGGGGTGGCAGCCCCCAGGTCAGGGGGGGATAAGCAGAGTATTGTTTGGACAAAATAATGGAAAAAATATACTCCAAGGCTTTCCACTTTAGTAAACACTTAATTGGATTGGCGGCGTGCGTCAAGATATAATCCACCTTCAGCATTCTATTAGTCGATAGATATCCAAAATATTGACCATTATATCAACAACTATAGCAATTGCTATATTCTCGCAAAATATTACGATGACAGTTATTAATATTTGAATAGCACATTTATAGCTTAAATA
>CAYONR010000147.1:1741-4439 GCA_964405365.1 uncultured Halanaerobiaceae bacterium | reverse complement strand
CAGTTTTGAATCCTCAATTATCATTATTTTTTTCATGTTTGTCACCTCTCATAAATATAATCTTCTGAAAGATCAATTATATATCTTATTTAATGCTTATTATAACTTATATTTGAAAAAAATTAGTTTATTATAATGAGAAATTCTTGATAGAATTATCCATACCACATTAAATGGTAATAAAATTCAACTAGTTCAAAAAGGTTTAGGCTTAGCCAGGGAGCCTACTTTCCAGCCAGGGACCTAAAGTTGATAAAAATACACCTACTATTAGACCCTCCACTAATACCAGAAGATAAAATCCAGGCAGAGTTCCTCCCATTAGAGCAGTTAGGGCCTGTTGAATGGCTGTACCCAGGAGTAGATCTGTGAGACGGATGGCAATAATAAATGATAAAGCCGCTGTTAATGACAGTAAAACTATGCGCAGAAATAAATTTTTTTCGACTACAATTGAAAGTATATATGCTAAAAATCCATAGATAATCATAAATAAAACTTGAGTCCAGAAAAATATCGCAACCAAAATAATTGCTGCTGTTATCGTCGTTAGATATTCTCCCAGGCTAAAATCATGAAGATTTATATAAATCGCCAGGGGTATAATTAAACTACCAAGCAGACTGGTTGTACCTCGAAAGAATATGAATGAGAGTATGATAATAGTAAGGGTAATTCCACTGCGGGCTACTTTTTTGGTGTTCATATATTTTTTTCCGCCCATTCAGCCAGCTCAATGCCATTAGTAGCGGTCACATCTGCTCCCCATTCAGCCGGAAGATGTGGGGCCAGAGAAAAAGCTCTGCCTCCGACAGCAATTTTAACATCTTTAGTTGAATCATTGGTTTTAATTTTCTTTACAGCCCGTTCGCACTGCTCAAGATAAAATGGCATCGTCACAGATAAACCTACAAGATCAGGGTCATGTTTTTTTACGGCACTGATAATATTATCAACAGGAATAGCAGCACCAAGGTAGATGCTGTCCCAGCCTCTAATTGCCATCAGATCACAGAGTATTCTTGCTCCCATTTCATGGAGTTCATTACCGACAGTGCAAACTAGAATTGTACGGTCTATTTTTTCTTTAGCAAAAATCTTCGGCCAGAGCTGCATCATAATATTTTGAATCATACTGGTGATGTAATGTTCTTCATCCACCTTTATGGTCCCTGAATGCCAGAGCTCACCGACTTTAATCATTGTCTTCTGGAAGATCTCAAGATAGATATTTTCCAGAGATATATCATTTTCCAGAGCTTCATCGATCACTTTCTGAGCCCCTTCTCTGTCTGTCCGTAAAAGAGAATTGAGAAAGCGAATACGTAAACTTTCCAGTATCTTTTCACCAGATTCAAGCCTTGAGTCTTTTTTGACTGTTTCTTTTTCAAGATCGGCTTCTTCTGTTACTTTAATAGCATTTTCCAGGTGAAGTTGAGCTTTTTGCTGATAATCTCTCTTTACTTGTGCCTCTTCCAGCACTTCACCTATAATTCTATAATGTGAGATCATCTGCTCTTTTATGCGTTCTTTAGGTAAATCCTCCATACGGGTTGAAAGGAGTTTAACCAGCCAGAGAGCGTAATCTTCAAAAATTTTATTGGCATCATACTGAACTGCAACTTCCAGGCTTTTCAGGTTATGCTTTATATCTCTATACATCTTAGTTTTCCTATAATCTCCATACTCATTATCCAAATTTTTATCATACTCAAATTGTCTTTCAAAAATTTTCTCTGCCAACATTTCTGTTTTATTATCAATAACATCAAATAGAAGACTCATTATTATCCCTCTTCATTGATTTATTTTTTAGCTTTATATCTTTTCTATTATCTTTTTTTGGCATTAAACATTCTTTTATCAACTCTCTGTAAAAATTCTTCCATCGATTCATTTTCATTCAGTTCAACTACACCGAAGCTAGCAGAAAGCTTGTTAGGCACCTCTGGTAAATTGAGCTGTTCTAATGCAACTTTTAACCGCTCAACAAAAGTCATAGCTTCTTCTCGTGAAGTATTTGGCTGCAAAATATAGAATTCATCTCCACCTACTCTGGCTGCCATATCTCCCTCTCGTGTACTTTCTTTCAAAAGTTTACCTATACTTTTCAGAACTTTATCACCGATTTGATGTCCATAAGTATCATTAATCTTTTTAAAATCATCAAGATCAAGCATGATCAATGAAAGAGGCGATGAGTGTCGTTTGGCAAGAGAAAAAATCCTCTCAAAGAACTCTTCAAAAGCTTTGCGGTTTGCAATACCAGTTAGGCTATCAGTCCTTAATAGCTCTTCTATTTCAGCTTTTTTCTTTTCTAGTTCCACATTGTTTCTGGTGAGTTCACGGGATTTATTGACTAACTCATTATTTAGTTCAGTTATTTTATGGAATAATTTTTCTTCATCTTTCTCTTGTTTTCCTGCTAAAAAGTAATAATCGTTCCCCTGGCTCAAAAAGCATTTAAATGGATAACCGGTTCCTATTTTATCTTTAAACTGAAGATTTTGTTCTTCGATCTCTCCCTTTTGGGGAAGTTTAAGCTCAATATCGTCTGCTAATAGTTCATAGATAGTTAAATTCTCGACTTTTTCTAGAGGAGCAAGCATGTCTCTAAAAGCTTTATTGTATTTTTGAACTTTTAAATCATCATCTAGTATTATTAATATCATATTTTAAATACCCCTGCTTTTGTTAA
>CAYONR010000147.1:0-1641 GCA_964405365.1 uncultured Halanaerobiaceae bacterium | reverse complement strand
TTATTATTACTAATATTTCTATTTATCATTCTTATATTAGCATATGCTTTTATGGGTGTCAAAGTATGTTTATACGAATAAAGCCAGACTGACCGCCAATGCTGATTGAGGGATGGTTAAAGCCTGTCTGGCAGTTATAATATTTATATACTAAACCTGTCCAAGGATAAGTAAAATTAAGCTGAAATATTTACACTCAATTTCATTATTGTTTATTGAGTTGATTTCATTTGCATAAAAAAATATTTATAACAAAAATACTTTGTGAAATTTGCTCAAAGATACCGGCAGGTAACTGTCGGGTAAGGAGGGGGTGGTCTAAAAAACTAGCCGTTATAGTAATTATAACCTGGGATTCTTCTCAAACTGAATCCCATTATCTCCTGAATATGGTTCTGTATGCTTGATTTCACCTGTCAGAATATCGCCTGGAATTGCTTCAGGAAATGCAGTGCAGGTCTGACCATCTTCATTAATATGGATACATTTAGTACAGATTGAATTGACAAAACTGATCCCGCCCATTCCAGTCTCAACAAATCTAGATCTTCTATCTTCTTCCATTATTGTTGGCCTCCTCATCCCCTACCCACTCATCATCAACAATTTTGCCCTTTCCAACGGCAAATTTATAAATAGGCAGTTCACAAAACTCTTCTAATGTCATATCAGTTCTTTCCAGGTAATCCATGAAATCTTCTGATTTATAAGGCGGTAGTGACCAATTATGTTTGATCCAATCGGCATTATGAGGTTGAGCATCAATATTAAAAGCCATAAGCTATAATTTCCTCTCTTGAATCTTCTTATCAGCCTCTTTGACAGCCTCAACAAACTTATCCCATTCCTCGGGCAGAAATGCACAGCTGGCCGAGACATCTTCTGAGGCGATAAACAAACCGACTTCACCATTTTCTGCCTGGACACCAATTGAAAGTTTTTCACCTATCTTTTTTTCATCTAAAATAGTTTTCATTATTAAAATTCCTCCCCTATTTCATTAATTTTTTCATCAGTTTTCTACCAACAACTTTATTTTTAGTCCGTTTCGCAATTCTCTTAGAATCTCCGCTGGCCAGTGTTTCAACATCATTGGCTGTTCTAGCCAGTTTATAAAGAAAGCTTACTAATTTGGCCATAGATTAACACCTCCCAATTTATTTTTTATTACTGTTAGAGGTAGCGATCCGTAATATACTCAATATATTCTGGGTGATCCTCTCGAAAATCATTGGCCAGCCTTACAATTAGATCCTGATAGCTTAATGAATGGAGCATGATATCATCGTCTAAGGCTATACCTTTGAATTCTTCTATTTCCTTATGGTGAATATAACTTGAAATACCTGGTGTATCATAATATAGATATAGGAGCCTGAATTTACTTTTGTCAGTCTGGTTTTTAAGGCCGAGAATATGCTTGATTAACTGGGTTGCATGGAGATATTCAAACTTTAAATCATTTGGGCTTATCTTCACCGCTAATTCATGAAGTGCTGGAATATCGGACCAGATATCAAGATCTAAATATTTTGCCTTGAGGCCTTTATTTATACTGTAATTAGTAAAAGGCTCTGAAAACTTGCTCTCAATGGCATAGTGAGTAATATCAGATCTGGCCTCATTTTTAATTACTATGTC